>JAZNIP010000049.1:0-5280 GCA_045577575.1 Lachnospiraceae bacterium
CCTCTGTATCGCCCAGCTTTTCCACTACATCCAGATACTCTTCGACCGTTTTTCCACATACATTGACAATAATTTTTGTATCATACTGCTTTAAAAACGGGATGTCACGCTGCATAAAAACATCAATACCGGGGTTCTGCAATCCGATGGCATTCAGCATGCCACCATACACCTCTGCCACGCGAGGGGTAGGATTCCCCTGCCACGGCACAGATGCCACTCCCTTTGTCACAACAGCTCCCAATTTATTTAAATCTACAAATTCTCCGTACTCCATACCCGAACCAAAGGTTCCTGAAGCTGTCATAACCGGATTTTTAAAGGTTACTCCTGCAATCGTCACTTTTGTATTCATTAAATGTCCACCTCTTTCGCCTCAAATACCGGTCCGTCGGTACAGATTCTTGCATTATTTACATGGGAATGCTCGTCCTTTTTCGTTGTTTTGCACACACAGCCAAGACATGCACCCACACCGCATGCCATGCGCTCTTCCAAAGAAATGTAGGCCTCGATTCCCTTTTCCTGCGCATATTGCTTAATTGCCCGAAGCATCGGCATCGGTCCGCAGGCATAAATCACATCTGCCTCCAACCCCTGCTTGCGGATAGCATCCATAACATTTCCTTTTGTACCGGCACTTCCGTCCTCGGTTGCGGCATAAAAACTGCCGTATTTTTCCAAATCCTCTTTCAAAAACAGATGGCTGTCACGATACCCCGCTATAATCTGCTTTTCGCAGGAAAGCTCCTTTGCAAGCTGCAAAATCGGCGGTACACCGATGCCTCCGCCCATGAGAAATACTTTTTTCCCCTCCGCCTTATCTAACGGAAAACCATTTCCCAGAGTTCCCATCACCCTGATTTCCTCGCCTGCCCGATAGCCTGAAAATTCCTTTGTTCCCTTTCCGGCAATGCGATACACGATACGCAGCCTGCCCTGCTCCTTATCTGCCTCGCAGATACTGATTGGTCTTGGCAAAATTGTGCTTTCTGCCTTTGGATAAACTGCAATGAACTGTCCCGGTTTTGCCTGCGCCGCCAGACTTGTCTCAATCCACATATCATAAATATCCGGTGCAATTTCCTTCTGGGAAATCACCCGTCCGACTTCTTTTTTCTTCTGTTCCATGACACGCTCTCCCTGTTTTTATTTAGAAATATTCTATCCTATTTCCCTACAAACTGCAATAACCGCAAGGTAGCATTCCTGCCTTTCCTTACGGTTATTTTTCAGGTTCTATTTATTTTTCTGATATACAATTTTTCCATCGCAAATCGTATACTTTACGACTCCAGTTAATTCACTTCCTAAAAATGGCGAATTAGACGACCTGGATTCAAATCCTTTTATCGTTTCTCTTTCCTTTGCATCAAAAAGCACGAGATCCGCACAGCCGCCCTCAGCCAGATACCCTCTGTCAAAACCGTATAGCTTTGCCGGATTCCAAGTCATCTTACCAAGCAGCTCCTGCATAGTCAGGTATCCCGGCTCAACCAAATTTGTGATACCAAGAGAAAGTGCCGTTTCCAATCCAATGATTCCACTGGGTGCTTCTGTAATCGCTCTTTCCTTTTCCTCCTTGCTGTGAGGCGCATGATCTGTTGCAATCAAATCAATCGTTCCATCCTTTAATCCTTCTATGATTGCAAGCCTGTCCCCGTCTTCCCGGAGAGGTGGATTCATCTTTGCAAGTGTTCCGTGAATAATTGCAGCCTCCTCCGTCAAAGTAAAATGATGGGGGGTTGCCTCTGCATATATTTTTGCACCTGTTCTTTTTGCCTGACGCACTAATTCTACTGCCTCTTTACTGCTAATATGTTGAATATTTACGGTAGCTCCGGTCTGCTTTGCAAGACGTACATCCCGTTCTACCATATCAATTTCTGCCTTTCTGTCAGAGCCTCCGATTCCATAATAAGCAGCCGCTTTTCCTGCATTAATTCCATTATTTTGTATATAAGCCGGATTTTCTTCATGAAAGCTAAGTACCGCTCCAAGCTCTGCCGCTTTTTCCATCGCCCGTATCACAAACTCTTCCTCCAGAAGCGGAATCCCGTCATCCGTAAAGCCTGCCGCCCCTGCCTGCATGAGTCCTGACATATCTGTCAGTTCTTTTCCCTGCAAGCCCTTAGAAATAGCACAGCAACTCTCTACACGGATACTGGTCTGCTTCCCTTTTTCCAGTACATAATCAAGAGTTTCTTTATTGTCCACCACCGGTTTTGTATTTGCCATCAGCACTACTGTCGTAAATCCACCCTTTGCCGCACTTCTGCTGCCGGTTTCAATATCCTCTTTATAGGTAAAACCCGGATCACGGAAGTGCACATGCACATCGATAAGTCCCGGAGCTGCAACCAATCCTTCGCCGTCAATCGTTTCTGACACTCCTGTCATATCATTGCAGTCACCACACTGACAAATCTTTAAAACCTTTCCTTCTTTTATCAAAATATCCCTTTTCCCCTCCATACCGGAGCGCGGGTCTATTACATAACTGTTTTTTATCAGAAGCATAGTTTTCTCCTTCTCTTTTTATCCTGCTTAAATTATATCGGATGCATCATTCAAACACAACCGTCTTCTCCTGTTTTTCCAATCGTATCACAATATACGGATACGACGGTATCGGCTTTTTCATTTCTTCCGCAGACGGTCCAAGCAGATTTGCATGAACATATACCGCATTTTCTGTCTCATAAAGCTCCGTTACAGAAATACTATATCCTCCTGTCGGCTGCTGTCCATAGCCCACACAAATATATTGTTTGGATTCGTCCGTAAAAGTCAGCTTAAAGCTCTCCTTTTTTTCTTCTTCCAATATTTTCTTCAGTTCCTCAGGAATCTGCTCCGACGACATAACCTCAAATTTCAAATCCCGCAGCTTCTCCGTTTTGTCCTGTTTTCCTCCGCAGCCTGCCATCATGCAAAGCATTGCTATTATACAAATTACCTGCGCAACCTTTCGACTCATTTTTTATTTCCATCTATTTTTGTAAACAATGTATGTATCACAAAGTTAAAATATGTATTCTGTTTCTCTTATTTTAAATATACAAAATCGCATTTTTGTATATTTAAAATATTCACTCCATTGCACAAACCCTGCTGCTTCGTTATAATAAAATGGTATGTGTGGGATTTTACTTTCCCACTAGGAGGATTATATGATTCGTTTTATTTTAGTACTTTCGTTCCTTATTCTGTTTCTGATTTTCAGCATTCCGCTTGCCATTGCAGAATGGTTAATCGGAATAAATAATCCTGCCTTAAAGGATTCTATTTCACAGGCAGTTATTAAATGGGCTTTTCGCTGCTGTAATTTTATGGCCGGCGCACAGGTTGATTATATCGGACTGGAAAACATTCCAAAAGAAGGCTCTTTCCTTTATGTCGGAAACCACAGAAGCTATTTTGATATCCTTCTTACCTATATCTGCTTCCCGCATCCTACCGGCTATGTCGCAAAGGTAGAAATGGAGCAGGTGCCTCTGCTGGCTACCTGGATGCGTAACATCCACTGTCTGTTTCTGGACAGAAAAAACATCAAGGAAGGTATGAAGGCAATCTTAAAAGGCATTGAAGAAATCAAATCCGGCGTTTCCATCTGTATTTTCCCGGAAGGAACCCGCAACGATAATCCCGATGAGCTTCTTCCCTTTCACGAAGGCAGCTTTCGAATGGCAGAAAAAGCAAAGTGTCCTATTATTCCCATTTGCATTAACAACTCCAACGCACTTTGGGAGGACCATCTGCCTTTTATCCGAAAATCTCATGTCGTTGTTGAATTCGGAAAACCGATTATTATCGACGAGCTCTCTAAAGAAGAACGTAAATTTTTGGGTGCCTATGTCCGAAATGAAATCCAGTCGACCTACAATCGAAACAAAGCACTTGTATAAATTCAAAAAAGGCAGAGCGGTTGAAACCTAAAAGGTTCTCAGCCGCTCTACTATTTTTGAAAACTGCATACTATGCGAAGCCTTGACAAGAATCGCAGTATTTTCCGAAAAACTCTTTCCGCTTTTCATTTCCTCAAGCAAATCTTCCAAGCTCTCATAATATAACACAACCGTATTACTCAGCTTCCTTTCCTTAACTCTGCATGCACTCTGATACATTGCTTTCGAAAGCCTTCCTACACACACCAATGCAGTAACCCGCTTTTCTACCGCATAAGCCCCCACCTCTGCATGATAGGTCTCCTGTCTTTCTCCCAGTTCCCCCATATCACCTAAAATAGCAATCCTTCTGCCCTCTGCCAGAGCCAGCATGTCAAGTGCCGCTTTCATGGAAACCGGATTTGCATTGTAGCAATCATCAATAATTGTTATATTGCCGCATTCAACAATATTACTTCTGCCACCCACCGGCAAAACTGAGGCAATTCCACTTCTAATCTCCTCTGTTGTCAGCCCGTACTGCTGTGCAATTGCCGTTGCAGCCAGTGCATTGCGTATCATATGCTCACCCGGCAGATAAATGGATGCCAAAAAGCTTTCCGTCATTGTATGAATCATGGCATCACAGCCTCGCAGCCCCTTCTTTTGAATGCCGTCCGCGTAATAATCATTTTCCTTTGAAAAGCCGAAACGAACCGGTTTTTTATGCTTTACGAGCTCTATCGTCCGGAGCATATCATCATCCCCGTTTACATAAACCGTTCCTTCTTCCCGCAGATATTCAAACATTTCTGTTTTTGCACGCAGCACACCCTCTCTGGACTCTAAAAATTCCAAATGGCATTCTCCGATATTGGTTATAACACAAGTGTCAGGCTTTGTCATTTTGCTAAGGCGACGCATCTCACCAAAATGGTTAATCCCCATTTCCACCACTGCAATCTCATGCTCGGAGCGAATTCGCAAAAGCGTCAGAGGTACTCCGATTTCATTATTATAATTGCCTTCCGTTTTTAATACACGATATTTCTGTGCCAATACTCCGGCGATGAATTCCTTTGTACTGGTCTTTCCCACACTTCCTGTTATTCCGATAATCGGAATTCGCAATGTGCTTCTGTAATATTCCGCTATTTCTCTTAATGCCTGAAAAGAATCCTTTACAAGAATAAAATTCCCTTTAGCTCCCTCCGGTATATATTCACATACAACACAGGCTGCCCCCTTTTCAAATACATCCGCAATAAAGCTGTGTCCGTCTACCTTTTCGCCCCTTGTGGCAATAAAGCAAAAATCTTCTTCCACCTTCCGCGAATCCAGTACCACACCGGTAACTTCTTTTTGAAAATCCAGTTCGCTTCCTCTGTATGTACCG
>JAZNIP010000050.1:0-5141 GCA_045577575.1 Lachnospiraceae bacterium
TCGGTTTGGGAATCATACATTGACGGAGAATACTTGGAATTTGTTAAATTCTGTGTATAACACAGCAACGTCCGGACAGGGATGTCCGGACGAATTGCGTGTGAGCATGGATGCGAATAAGCAATGGTTGCGTACGGTTTCGTTATATAAACCAGAATTGTTACAAATTCCGTATTCGTAGTCCGTATGATTCCCAAACCGATATGCCGTTCGTATCTATGCAGGATAATTCTTTAAATTTCTATCAAACCTTCTACCTACACCGCTTCATGGAATGTTCTTGCAATCACATCTTCCTGCTGTTCCGGTGTCAGCTTAATGAAATTTACAGCATAGCCGGATACGCGGATAGTCAACTGGGGATAGTTTTCCGGATGCTGCTGTGCATCGCGGAGCACATCGCGATTCAGCACATTGACATTTAAGTGATGTCCGCCTTTTTCTGTGTATCCATCCAATAAAGCGACTAAATTGTTGACCTGTTTTTCGTTTGTCATAATCATCTCTCCCTTTTTAAACAAATAATAATAATAGTTACTATTTATATTACAATATGATAATAGCACAATTATGTGTATGTGTCCAGTAAAGGATAAGAAATAGGGTGTATTTTTTTGTATACAAAGGTTCGGGTGTCAAAAGGTGGTATTCAAAATATGAAATGGCAAATTGCACAAAAATATATAATAAGCAAACGATTCAAACTGCGCTTTTAGCGACTGACAAAATCCACCGGTTACGAAGACCAGGCTCGAAGCCTTTGCTGAGAGGCTTTGGTCGTAGTTTCCGGTTAGTTCGTCAGCGCGTTGCAGTTGTTTGCGTTTATATTTTTTGTGCAGATTGCCTTTGCATAATTCTCAAACCACCTTTTGACACCCGAATCATACAAGAAAAACAGTCATAACTTTTTTTATGCTTCATATATTGAGATAAAGAGGTGAGCAGGGTGGTAAGAGAGGAAGAAATATTAGGCTTATTTCCTGATTTTTTTAGAAATCTATGGATGAAGACCGTAAAAAATGCGGACAGCCTGCAGGAAATTCGATTACGTTCAGGAGGTCCGATTATGCTCCTTATGGATAACAGGGAATACTTTTTGACCGAAAAAGGAAATCTTACAAACGAGATTCACAAGGCAGTCTGCATCAATCGAAAAGAGCTGGATGGAGTATTAAGCCATATATGTCATTATTCCATATATGCATATGAGGATGAATTAAGGCAGGGATTTCTGACAGTGCCCGGAGGGCATCGAATCGGAGTGGCAGGACAGGTTGTAGTAGGAAAGGAAGGGACTATAAAGACCGTAAAACACGTTTCCTATTTAAACATCAGAATTGCTCATGAAATCATCGGAGTAGCGGATAAAGTGATACCATTTTTTTATGAGAACGGAGAACTGTTAAGTGGGATGATCATTTCGCCGCCCGGATGCGGAAAGACAACGTTACTGAGAGATATTGTGAGACAAGTATCCAACGGAAATGAGTACGGACAAGGCTGCTGTGTGGGAGTGGTAGATGAACGTTCCGAAATTGCCGGCAGTTATATGGGAACAGCGCAAAACAATATAGGAATACGCACGGATGTATTGGACGGTTGTCCGAAGGCGGCAGGCATGATGATGCTCATTCGCTCCATGTCACCAAAAGTGGTAGCTGTGGATGAAATTGGTGATGCAGAGGATGTACATGCTTTGTTGCAGGTGCTTCGATGCGGCAGTAGTCTGATTGTTACGGTTCATGGGAGCTGCATGGAAGAAATACGGAGGAAGCCATATGTGAAAGACTTGCTTGCACAAAAACAATTTAAACGATTTGTGGTACTTGGAAAAAAGGCGGGAAAATGTATTGTGAAGGGAATTTACAATGAGGAATATGCATTATGTTCAAATTGATAGGAGCATTGCTTCTGCTTGCGGGTACAGGAGGATATGCTTGCTGTCTATGCAGGGAAATGAGGATGCGACTGAGGCAGCTATATGAGATGAAAAGAATGTATGAGCTGTTTCGTAGTCAAATCGGATATTCATTGGCGGCATTTCCTGAGCTTTGCAGAATGACAGAGATACATATGGAGAAACCTTTTTCTAAGCTGTTGCATGCTGTTTATGTGGAAGCAGAGAAAAATACGGGGAAATCTTTTCCGCAAATATGGAGAGAACAGGTAGAACGGCATTTTGTAGAATTTGGTATGAAAAAAGAGGACAAGGTACTGTTGACGGAGTTTTCACGGAGTCTCGGTTATGCGGACCGGGCACTTATGGAGCAGGAAATGGATAATCGGATAGGGGCATTGCTCCTTGTAATACAAAAAATGGAAGCACATATGGCAGAACGGGAAAAGATGATTATGAGTCTGGGAATTTTAGGCGGGCTGATGGTTGTGATTTTGTTATTATAATGCAACGGGTAGGAGGAAGAAATGGGCGTAAGTCTGATTTTTAAAATAGCAGCGGTAGGGATTCTGGTTACAATTATGAGCCAGATTCTAAAGCACAGCGGAAGAGAAGAACATGCATTTTTAGTCAGTCTGGCAGGGCTTATATTAGTGCTGAGTTGGATGATTCCGTATATATATGATTTGTTTGAGACGATACAGAAGTTATTTCAATTATAAAAGGAGCTTGTATCGCAAAGACAGGAGAGCTTATGGAAATTATTAAAATTGGCGCAATCGGAATTGCAGGTGTTTTTCTGGCAGTAGGATTTAAAAGTATTAAATCGGAATATGCGGTTTATATCGGAATTGCTACCGGACTGCTGGTTTTCTTTTGTACATTACAAAATTTTACTCTGTTTATAGAAGAAATGCGTTCTTTTTGGAGTCTGTTGAATGGAGAAAGCAAATTTTTGAGTATTTTGTTAAAGGTAGCGGGAATTGCATATATCTGTGAGTTTTGCTCCGGAATTTGCAAGGATGCAGGATACGGGTCGGTGGCAGGGCAGATTGAAATATTTGGCAAGGTAATGGTGCTGTTGAATGGATTGCCGATTTTATTGGCAGTGGTTCAGACCATTCAGAATTTTGCCGGATAGGTGGGAGCATATATGGACAGGGTAACAGAGGAAATAAATCGGTTAAATGAACAAGTAACAAGTCTGTTTCCTACTACGACGATAGAACTCGGAGAACTGTTTGAATTGCTGTTACAGGGTAAAATAACGGATGTTACAAAACTCTTGATGGAAAATGTGGGACAGACAGTTTATGGAGATGTCAGAAGCTTTACAAAGGTCGCAATGCTGTTAATTTGTGTCGGAATGCTTGCAGCATTGCTTCATAATCTGACAGAGTTGTTTGAAAACAAACAGATTGGGGATATCGGTTTTTATTTTGTCTACTTATTTCTTGTGCTTATATTATTAAGGGTATTTGAGAACGTGACCGGAACAGCGCAAGAGCTAATCAGTGATATACTTTTATTTATGAAGCTGTTTATGCCGGTTTATTTTTTAGCAGTCGGTGCTGCGGCAGGAGTGACAACGGCACTTCTTTACTATCAGTTTATTTTGGCATTAATTTATGGTGTGGAGATAGTATTGTCTGCTTTTTTGATGCCGCTCATAAAAGTTTATATTTTTATGGTATTTATGAATGGACTGTGGAAGGATGAAAGATTAGGAATGTTTTTGACACTGATCAAACGAATTGCCGGATATGTATTGAAGCTTTCTTTTGCTGTAATTACAGGAATCAGTATGCTTCATTCAATGATAACGCCTGTTATAGATTCGATTAAGCTGTCTGCATTACAAAAAGCGGTAGGGTTGATACCGGGAATTGGGAATATCAGCAGTTCTGCGGCAGAAATGGTAATCGGCTCAGCAGTTTTGATAAAAAACAGTGCCGGAGCTTTGGCTGTATTGTTGCTTGTCGGGATTTGTGCTGCTCCTGTTTTGAAAATATGGATACTTGCGATGCTCTTAAAGGTTTCGGCTGCTGTGGCAGGGATGGTCAGTGACAAAAGAATTACCGTTTGTGTAGACCGTGTAGGAGAAGGTAGTCTGCTTGTACTTCGTACCTTACTTACGGCATGCGGCTTATTTTTAATTACAATTGCGATTGCGGCAATGACGACGAATCGAGGCTTTTAGTGGAAGACTATATTATGACAATCATAAAACGTGTCAGTGTTTTTATGATATTGGCACAAGTGTTTATTCATTTTCGACCATCGCCTGTTTACGAAAAATATTTTAAATTTCTGATAGGAATTATGACAACGATTATGCTGGTGCTACCTGTAACGGAATTGTTTTGTGAGGGGAGTATGGAACGTTATCAACAGCAGATGACCTATTACATAAATGAATTAGAGCAAAGGTCTGCAAACGAGCTTCCGGATTTTGTGTCTCCTGATGCAAGCTATCTCACTTCAATAGAGCAAGAAGTTAAAAGTAAATTAAATAAATCGCTTTCTAGAGACGGATATATTGTGGAAGAAATAGAACTGCAGGAGAAGGAAATGAAAGTAAAAGCATATTTGAGAGCTTCCCAAAATGCAGCTTCGACCATTTATATTGAAAAAGTAGAAAAAATACAGCTGGAGGAAACGGAAAGAGAAACGAGGTCGGAAAAGGAGCTGCGGTTAGAGATTGCAAAAATACTGGAATTAGAAGAAGAAAGTGTGGAGGTGGAGATTATTGAAGGATAAAAAAGAAAAATGCATTATTTTTGCTTTGGCAGGAATTTTGCTTTTGATTGTATGCCTTCCGGTTAAGGAAGAGGGAGGAGAGGAAACGAAAAAGGATACCGCGTATGTAGCTGCTTCCGATATAAATAACGATAGTTATTATTTAAAAAAAGAGAAGGAAGGCGAGAAAAGTAATACGATGCAGGCTGCAACGGAAGCTATAAAAAACGTTGATTATACAGAGCTTATGGAGCAGGAATTGGAAGCATTGTTGCAATATATGGACGGAGCCGGCAGAGTACAGGTGATGATTACGCTGAAATCCACCAGTGAAGATATTGTGGAAAAGGACAGACCGGCTAATCGTGCCAATATTACCGAGAATGATGGGGAAGGAGGGAGTAGGAGTACCAACGATATGAATAGTGAAGAGGCAACCGTTTATGTGACGGATGCAGAAGGTAATAAGATACCCTATGTCCGTAAAACTATGCAGCCGGTAGTA
>JAZNIP010000051.1:0-2486 GCA_045577575.1 Lachnospiraceae bacterium
GGAGGTCCGATGTACACGCTCTGCAATGCGTTTCCCAATCAGCAGCTTGGTAAGTGGATGGGGACGGCATTTGCTGTGTTTGCTGTATTTGCTTCCTTTGGAATGGGAAATATGACGCAGTCCAATTCTGTTGCGGTTTCGTTTGCGGAGACCTTTGGAGCCGCACCGGAAAAAACAGGACTTGTACTGACAATATTGGTGATTTTGGTCATTGTGGGAGGGATTGGATCCATTTCCAAGCTGACGCTTTATATGGTTCCGGGAATGGCACTCTTTTATATAGTGGGGGCACTGGCAGTAATTTTGAGCCAGCCTCAAAGGATTCCTACCGGTATTGCAGAGATTGTATGCATGGCATTTACACCGGAGGCTGCTGTCGGAGGTGCGGGAGGAGTTATGATGCTTAAGCTGCAGGATGCCATGCGTTGGGGGATTTCGAGAGGCGTGTTTTCTAATGAGGCAGGATTGGGTGCGGCAGGGATTACGGCTGCTGCAGCCGATACGGACAGTGCAGTCCGACAGGGTTATATCAGTATGACGGGGGTATTTTTTGATACGATTGTAATTTGTACATTGACCGGGCTGGCTCTGTCGTGCTCGGGAGTACTTGGCATGAAGGATGAAAACGGAGTGCTTCTTACCGGCGCGGCACTGACAATTGCAGCTTTTTCCACGGTATTCGGTGAAGTGGGAGGAGTGCTTGTCAGTATCGGAATTGCCTTGTTTGCATTTGCTACGATTATTGCATGGGAATATCAGGGTGAATGCGCTTTCGGATTTCTTGTAAGGAAAAAGAACTACTGTATCGGTTATCGTTTTTTTTATGGACTGATTACGTTTGTGGGAGCGGTTTGCCGATTGGAAATTGTGTGGGATTTTTCGGATATGATGAATGCCATGATGGCAATACCCAATTTGATTTGCGTGCTTACGTTGTCAGAAGTGGTTTGTCGGGAAATGAAGCTTTATGAAAAACAAAGAAGGAGAGGTTGAAAGTGAGAAAATGAACCGATACCGCAGTGCTTGCGGAATCGATTCATTTTTGAGGAAAAACAGTTAGTCGTTGTTTCTCAGACAGGGAATGCTGCATTCGCATTCGTTTTCGGAAATACCGCCACACTGTACCCGTGGCTGATCAACTGATACTGCTGCACCAAAGCGAAGAGGCAGTTTGACACAAATTTTCTGCGTAATGGTAAATTCACAGACCTTTCCGGTTTCTCCCGGACAACTGCTTCCGGAGGTGATGATAGGGGAGCCGCAACAAATGGTTGTGCAGGGACCTGCCTTTGCAAATGGAATTACTTTGACAGGTACGCTGACCAAATCAGTCTGAAAAAATGCATTGTTACATGCAATAGAGGATTCCTGTTGCTTTTCGCTGCAGGTATGGACGCATTCCTCTGTGGCTTCGGTAAAAACAGAAACCTCTGTGTCGATATTTGTTTGATTGGATTCGTTCATAATATACTCCTGTAATAGGCTTACTTTATCATATGAAAAAGGTTTGACGGTGTGATAAAAAATAGGTATACTTAGTGTACTTGAGAAGGATATTTTTATAAAATAAGGAAAGGGTGGATGAAATGAGATTTCAAAGAATTACTAAGTTTATTTCCATGCTGACTGTGGCAGCCTGTGTTGCAACGCTTGCACCGACGGGAGAAGTACAGGCAGAGGAAATCAGAAGCGTATATACAAATGAAGTGATTACACAGGCGCAGGCAGTGACCAGACCCATTGCCGTTATGATGCCGACGGACAAGGTGGCACAGCCGTCCTATGGTATCAGCCATGCAAAGATATTGTATGAGATTATGGAAGAGGGAAATATTTCCCGTCAGTTGGCGGTGATTGATGATTGGCAGGGGCTTTCCAGAATCGGTAATATTAGAAGCTGTCGTGCATATTACCTTCCGCAGGCAACGGAATGGGATCCGATTCTTGTTCATTTCGGTGGTGTAGTCTATATGAAGGATCGTATTTCCATGCCGGATATTAATAATCTTTCCGGTACCTATGAATATGGCGTAGGCGGTGCTGCACCGGGAGCCGGATCTTTCTTTAGGACAAGCGATAGAAAAGCTCCTCATAATGCATATATCAGCGGCAGCGGTATTACAAAAGCGGCAGGACAGCAGGGCTATTCGTTAACCGTTCGTCCGGAGTTTTACAATGCAAAGCATTTTACTTTTGCACAGGGTGTTAATACATTGGAGCAGTATGGGGCTGCGGCGGTAGCGGCAAATAATATCAGTCTTGCTCAGATTTTCCCATATACTAAGAGCTCTTTTACATATGATCCGGCAAGCGGACTGTATAAAAAATACATACATGGCAATGCTCATGTAGACGGAGCAAACGGACAGCAGCTTGCATTTGCAAATGTAATTGTACAGAACACAAAGTGGTCCGTGTTGGATGCAAAGGGTTATCTGACCTTCCAGAATCTGGACAATACAGAGGATGGCTATTATTTCACAAAG
>JAZNIP010000052.1:0-4400 GCA_045577575.1 Lachnospiraceae bacterium
ATTGTTTGCCTCGCGTTCTCTGTCCCAGAACGATTTTTCCAGTTTTTCTGCTTTTTTTCGGGATTTTGCAAGCTCATAGGTGAGCCATACGATAAAGTCGGATCGTAGCCATGTCGTTCTGTGGGCCAAGGAGTTGATTTATGACATTGTCTTCCTAAGACCGCTTGGCCTCCGACTTATTGTTTGCCTCGCGTTCTCTGTCCCAGAACGATTTTTCCAGTTTTTCTGCTTTTTTTCGGGATTTTGCAAGCTCATAGGTGAGCCATACGATAAAAATGATAAAACTTGCCAAAAAAGGTAATCTCATAGTATAATATCCTTTCGATGAGGTGAAATGTATGTTTAATAAGAGAACGAAAAAATTAGTATCATCAATTATTATATTTATCGTTGTATTGGCAATGGTATTGCCGATATTGAGCTATCTTGTTTAGCAGTGACCTGCAATGAGATATTTGTTGCATAATATTTTATTGCATAAGACAGCAGGATGTCAATTCAGAGGGAGAAATTATGAAAAAATGGATATGTGCTGCAGCGGGAGCTGTGGCTGTTATGCTTTGCCTTTTTGTATTTCAGGCAGGAGTTATAGCGAAGGGGAGCGAAGACGAGTATATTCATAACGGCATCTACATCGGAGATATAGAGGTGTCCGGCATGAAAAAAGAAGACGCGGCTGAAGCTGTGCAGGATTATGTAGATACCCTACAGACGGTTCCGATTACTTTGTATGCGGTAGGTAATCAGCCGGTAGAGGTTACTTGCGGTGATATGGGGATTGAATGGGCCAATCCGGAGGTGCTGGAGGAGGCATTTGCGCTTGGCAGACAGGGAAATATTATCAAGCGTTTTAAGGCTTTGCAGGATCTGGCGCGGGATAATAAAAAATATGAGCTTGAGCTGGCATTTGATAATGCCGCTTTGAATACACTGTTGACAGAGAAGTGTACGCAGTATGATATTGCAGCAGAGGAGGCATCTCTGCGAAGAGAAAACGGCAGCTTTGTTATTGAAGGCGGTCAGACGGGAGAAATGGTAGATATCGAGGCATCTGCTAAAAAGCTGGAGGCCTTTTTGAAAAATGAATGGGACAGAAGCGAAGAGGCGGTAGAGCTGGCACTGGAGGTAACTACCGTAGAGCCGAAGGGCACAAGAGAAGAGCTTGAGCTGGTAAAGGATGTGCTTGGTACTTATACGACGAATTACAAGTCTTCCGGCGCGGCACGAAGTGCCAATGTCTCAAACGGTTGTGCACTGATTAACGGTACTACCTTATATCCGGGAGAGGAATTTTCCGCATACGAATCCGTAAGCCCGTTTTCGGAGGAAAACGGTTATCATCTGGCCGGTTCTTATCTGAACGGTATGGTGGTGGAAAGCCTTGGCGGGGGTATCTGTCAGGTGTCGACGACATTGTACAATGCGGTATTGCTTGCAGAAATGGAAGTGACAGAGCGTCATAATCATTCTATGGAGGTAAGCTATGTGGCACCGTCCGCAGACGCAGCAATTGCTGAGAGTGCGGGAAAAGATTTTAAGTTTGTAAACAGTACGGATCATCCGATTTATATAGAAGGATATACTGAAAATAAAAATATTACGTTCACAATTTACGGTGTGGAAACAAGAGATCCGAATCGCAGCGTGTCCTTTGAAAGTGAAATTCTTTCTGAGACACATCCGGATTCCGAAGCGGTTATCGCTGATGGAAGTCAGCCGGTAGGCTTTGTAAAAGTACAGTCTGTGCATGTGGGAAGAAAAGCAAAGCTGTGGAAGGTCATTAAGGAAAACGGCGAAGAGGTCGGCAGAGAAGAGATTAACAGCAGTAATTATAAAATGGTGCCGAGAACGGCAACGGTGGGTACTGCGACAGCGGACCCGGTAGCGGCACAACTGATTCAGGCAGCCATTGCGACCAATGATATTGATTATATTAAAGGGGTGGCTAATTCCTTAAAAGCAGGAGATTTAACGTTGGGCGGAGCACTTTTGCCGGCACCGCCAACAGACGGAGCGGCTGTGGCTGCTCCCGCTGATGCGGCAGCGTCGTTGCCTGCGGGAACAGCAGAGTAAGCGGACAATGCAGAATACAACTGCACAGTCGTGCAATAAATTCTCTTAATGGGGATGAATTATGAAAGTAGGAAAAGTACCGGAGAACGTGTTAAAGCGTTCGATTTTGAAACAAATTCATACAAAACGGGAAGAAGTGTTAATTGGCGCAGGTGTAGGGGAAGACTGCGCCATTTTAACGTTAGCGGAGGATGAGGTGTTTGTCGTTTCGACAGACCCGGTAACCGGTACGACAAAGGATGCGGGGGCGCTTGCCGTGCAGATTACGGCGAATGACCTTGCCAGCTCAGGAGCAGAACCGATAGCGGTTCTTGTGTCTGCGCTTTTGCCGGAAACCATTGAGGAGCCGGAGCTGCGCGAGCTGATGAAGCAGATAGATAAAGCATGCGGTGAATTGAACATTCAGGTTGCCGGTGGTCATACGGAGATTACAAGGGCGGTAAATTGGCCGATTCTTACCGTAACCGGAATCGGAAAGGCAAAAAAGGATCGTATCATTACAACAAAGGGAGCCAGACCGGGACAGGATGTGGTGGTATCCAAATGGGTTGGTCTGGAGGGGACTTCCATTATTGCAAAAGAAAAAGAAACGGAGCTGTTAAGAAGGTATCCGTCTCATCTGATAGAAGAAGCAAAGGCATTTGACCGGTTTCTGAGTATTGTACCGGAGGCCGCCACCGCCGGGAAGTCCGGCGTCACGGCAATGCATGATGTGACTGAGGGCGGTATTTTCGGAGCACTCTGGGAACTGGCAGAAAGCTCAGGCGTTGGACTGGAAATTGATTTAAAGAGGATTCCGATTCGGCAGGAAACCATTGAGATATGTGAGTTTTTTGAAATAAATCCGTATGAGCTCATATCCAGTGGAAGTCTGCTGATGGTAACGGATGATGGCTTTGATTTGGTGCGTAAGCTGGAACAGCAGCATATTCCGGCTGCGGTAATCGGCAAAATCCGGGAAGGAAATGACAGGGTTGTCATAAATGATGATGAAAGACGATTTTTGGAGCCGCCCAAATCAGACGAATTGTATAAGGTTGTTTAAAGTGACATAAGTGTCAGAAAGTGAGAGATAATAATTATGAGAGAAGAAATTTTAACAATTCTTGAGAAGAACAGTCGCATTGCTCCGCAGGAGCTGGCAGTGCTGCTTGGTGTAGAGGAAATTGATATTGTAAATGAAATGGCTGCGATGGAAGCAGAGGGTATTATTTGCGGTTATCATACATTGATTAACTGGGAAAAAACTTCGGTGGATAATGTAACGGCACTGATTGAGGTGCGTGTGACTCCGCAGAGAGGTCAGGGCTTTGACAGTATTGCAGAGCGCATTTACAAATATCGTGAGGTACGTGCGGTTTATCTGATTTCCGGAGCATATGATTTGCTGCTGATTCTGGACGGAAAGAATCTGCGTGATATTTCCCGTTTTGTATCTGATAAATTATCCACGCTTGATTACGTACTCAGTACTGCAACTCATTTCATTTTAAAGAAATACAAAGATCACGGTACAATTTTGGCAAAAGATGAAGACGAAAGGGAGAAGTATACACCATGAGAAATCCGTTATCAGATAAAGTAATCAACATTAAGCCTTCCGGTATTCGAAAATTTTTTGATATCGTAAGTGAAATGAAGGATGCGATTTCTCTTGGCGTAGGTGAACCGGATTTTGATACTCCGTGGAATATCCGGGATGAGGGTATCTATTCACTGGAAAAGGGACGTACATTCTATACCTCTAATGCGGGCTTAAAGGAATTAAAATTAGAAATTACGAATTATTTAAAGAGAAGAATCGGAGTCAGCTATCGCTATAGCGATGAAGTGTTGGTAACGGTAGGCGGTTCCGAGGCGATTGACATTGCGCTGCGTGCCATGCTGAATCCGGGTGATGAGGTACTTATCCCACAGCCCAGCTATGTGTCCTATGAGCCCTGTGCGGTTCTGGCAGATGGTGTTCCGGTTATCATCGATTTAAAGGCAGAAAATGAATTCCGTCTGACAGCACAGGAGCTGAGAGATGCCATTACCGATAAAACAAAGGTGCTGATTCTGCCGTTTCCGAACAATCCTACCGGAGCAATTATGGAAAAGAGCGATTTGGAAGCGATTGCAGAGGTAATTATTGAGAAGGATATTTTTGTTATTTCGGATGAGATTTATTCTGAGCTTACATATAAGGGAGACCATGTTTCGATTGCAAGCATTCCGGGAATGCAGGAGCGTACCATTTTAATCAATGGCTTTTCTAAGGCATATGCCATGACCGGTTGGAGACTTGGTTATGCCTGCGGACCGAAGGAAATACTGTCTCAGATGAC
>JAZNIP010000053.1:0-3686 GCA_045577575.1 Lachnospiraceae bacterium
AGCAGAGCTTCATCGGGATAAAAAAATTGATGGTATCACTGCCCTTCGAGATGAATCCAGCAGAGAAGGAATGCGGGTAGTTATTGAGTTAAGAAGAGATGTAAATGCCAATATTATTTTAAATCAGCTTTATAAACATACTCAGCTTCAGGATACTTTTGGTGTGATTATGCTGGCTCTTGTAAATAATGAGCCTAAGGTAATGACACTTTTGGAGATGCTGGATTATTATCTGAAGCATCAGAAGGAAGTAGTAACCAGAAGAACAAAATATGATTTAAATAAAGCAGAAGAAAGAGATCATATTTTACAGGGATTGTTAATTGCACTGGATAATATTGATGAAGTCATTCGTATTATTCGTGGCAGTCAGACAACTCAGATTGCAAAAACAAGCTTGATGGAACGTTTTGGATTGTCCGATGCACAGGCACAGGCAATCGTAGATATGCGTCTCCGTGCTCTTACCGGTCTGGAAAGAGAAAAGCTTGAAAATGAACATAAAGAATTATTAGCAAGAATCGCTGAGTTAAAAGCAATTCTTGCAGATGAAAAGCTGCTTCTTGGTGTCATTAAAACAGAAATGACAGCGATTGCCGAAAAATTCGGTGAAGACAGAAAGAGCGTCATCGGCTTCGATGCCTACGACATTTCTATGGAAGACTTGATTCCTAAGGAGAACACAGTTATTGCCATGACAAGTCTTGGTTACATTAAGCGTATGACTGTGGATAATTTCAAGAGCCAGCACAGAGGCGGTAAGGGAATCAAAGGAATGCAGACTATTGAAGAGGATTATATTGAAGACCTCTTGATGACTACAACCCATAACTATATTATGTTCTTTACCAATTTCGGAAGAGTATATAGGTTAAAGGTATATGAAATACCGGAGGCAAGCCGTACTGCAAGAGGTACCGCAATCGTTAATCTGCTTCAAATGAATCCCGGCGAAAAAATTACTGCCATTATGCCGGTAAAAGAATTTGAAGAGACAAAGAATTTCTTTATGGTAACAAGAAATGGTATTGTAAAGAAAACTTCCATTATGGAATATAGTCATGTACGCAAAAACGGTCTTGCAGCAATCAGCTTACGTGAAGATGATGAGCTGATTGAGGTAAAAATTACCGATTCCGATACAGAAATTTTCCTTGTTACAAAGCAGGGTATGTGTATACGATTTAAAGAAACCGATGTAAGAGCTACCGGAAGAACCTCTATGGGTGTTATCGGTATGAATTTATCAGATGATGATGAAATTATCGGTATGCAGCTTGATCATCAGGGAGATTCTCTTTTGATTGTTTCTGAAAACGGTATGGGTAAACGTACTTATCTGGAAGAATTTACCGTTCAGAAGCGTGGCGGAAAAGGTGTAAAATGCTACAAGATTACCGAAAAAACAGGTGATGTAGTAGGTGTAAAGGCAGTAATTGATGATCATGAAATTATGATGATTACAACCGGCGGCATTATTATTCAGCTTCGTATGGATGATGTTTCTACATTAGGAAGAATTACTTCCGGTGTAAAACTGATTAATTTGGATGAAGGTGTTAAAGTCGCTAAGATTGCAAAGGTAAGAGAGAAGGTTTCTAATGGCAATCAGGAGTTTGAAAATTTAGAAGATGCAATGGAAGAAACATCTGAAGAAGAATAAAAGAAAAGGGTGGTTGTTTTAAAACAGCCACTTTTTCTTTGCTTAGGTTATTGAAAAAAAATAAAAATATGATAAATTAGATGTTGGATTAGTATATTATGAGGAGTTTGAAAGAGGGAATTTTATATGGAAGCATATGCAGTATTTAAGGATTTGGCAATAATAATTATTGCTGCGAAGTTTTTTGCAATTGTTGCAAGAAAATGTAAAGCACCACAGGTAGTCGGAGAAATTATTGCAGGTCTTATCATTGGACCATGTTTTTTGGGTTTTGTGCAGCAGACAGACTTTTTGTTGCAGATGGCAGAAATAGGTGTTATTTTGTTGATGTTTTCTGCAGGTTTGGATACCGATTTAAAGGAACTACTTAAAACAGGGCCGATAGCATTTTTGATTGCCTGCTGTGGGGTATTTGTACCACTTGTATGCGGTACGATTCTTTATATGGTGTTTTATGGTGTTGCTCCTTGGGGAAGTGAAAATTTTTATAAGGCAGTTTTTATCGGTGTCATTTTGACAGCTACATCAGTAAGTATTACGGTACAGTCATTAAAGGAAATGGGAAAATTAAAGGGCAGAGTAGGAACTATTATTTTAAGCTCTGCAATTATTGATGATATTATCGGTATTATTGTGTTAACTTTTGTTATCGGATTTAAAAATCCGGAAGCACAGCCTTTTATGGTTGTTGTTAATACGGTACTTTTCTTCGTTTTTTCAATTGTAATAGGATTTATCAGCTATAAAGTATTCAAAAAAGTGGATAACCGTTATCCTCATACGAGAAGAATTCCGATTGCCGGATTGGCATTTTGTCTTGCAATGGCATACATAGCAGAAAAATATTTCGGAATTGCTGATATTACAGGTGCTTATGTGGCAGGAATTATTCTTTGTAGTGTAAAGGATTCTGATTATATTGCTGAAAAAATGGATATTAATTCCTATATGTTGTTTGGACCGGTATTTTTTGCAAGTATCGGTTTAAAAACAAACATTGATAATATGGATATGAGTATATTTATGTTTGCGGTAGCATTTGTTATCGTAGGTCTTTTCAGTAAAATCATAGGCTGCGGTCTTATGGCAAAAATATGTAAATTTGATAATAATGATGCTTTGAAAATAGGAGTCGGTATGATGACAAGGGGTGAGGTGGCACTGATTGTTTCTCAGAAAGGACTTTCCGTGGGATTAATGACACCTGTTTATTTTACGGCAGTTATTTTTCTGATTATTGTATCTTCCATTTCAACACCTATTATTTTAAAGCTATTATACTCAAGAGATAAAGAAGAATAAACAATGCAAAAAGGAGAAAGAGCATGACAATTTTTGATGAATTGAAAGCAAGAGGGCTTCTTGCACAGTTGACAGATGAAGAAGAAATAAAAGAACTCATTAATAATGGAAAAGCAACCTTTTATATCGGTTTTGATCCGACAGCAGACAGTCTTCATGTAGGTCATTTTATGGCTCTGTGTCTGATGAAGAGATTACAGATGGCAGGTAATAAACCAATCGCACTGATTGGCGGTGGTACGGCTATGATAGGTGATCCGTCGGGCAGAAGTGATATGCGTACTATGATGACAAAAGAAACGATTCAGCATAACTGTGACTGTTTTAAAGAGCAGATGAGCAAGTTTATCGATTTTTCTGAAGGAAAAGCTCTTATGGTAAACAATGCTGATTGGCTGCTTGACTTAAATTATATTGATGTACTGCGTGAGGTTGGTGCACATTTTTCCGTAAATCGTATGCTGACAGCAGAATGCTATAAGCAGAGAATGGAAAAAGGATTATCCTTCCTTGAGTTCAACTACATGATTATGCAAAGCTATGATTTCTATGAGTTATACCAGAAATATGGTTGTAACATGCAGTTTGGTGGTGATGACCAGTGGAGTAATATGCTGGGTGGTACAGAGCTGATTCGACGTAAATTAGGAAAAGATGCTTATGCAATGACGATTACCCTGCTTCTCAATTCCGAAGGAAAGAAAATGGGTAAAACTCAAAA
>JAZNIP010000054.1:0-3388 GCA_045577575.1 Lachnospiraceae bacterium
AAGGTATTTGTAGTACACGGTGAGGATACGGTGTGCGAAGCCTTTAAAGACTGTCTGATACGGGAATACGGTTTTGCGGCATATGCGCCGTATAGCGGTACACGGTTTAATCTGTTGACGGGGGCGTGTGAATATGAGGCGGCTCCGATTCGCATTCAGAAAAAGCAGCGTAAGGTCAGCGATGTATTCAGTCGTCTGGTGGCAGCAGGACAGCGGCTGCTTAGCGTCATTCATAAAAATGAAGGTGGTGCAAATAAGGATTTGGCAAAATTTGCAGACCAGATTAATTCCCTTTGTGATAAATGGGACAGAGATTAAAGAGTGCGAGGGAAATCAGACTTTGCATTGACAGGAGGAATTTATGAACATCATTGCGGCAGTAGACAGTAATTGGGCAATCGGCAATAAAGAGGAGCTGCTTGTACGAATTCCCAATGATCAAAAGCACTTTCGGGAGGAAACTACCGGAAAGGTGGTAGTATTGGGGCGAAAAACACTTGCAACCTTCCCACAGGGGATGCCTCTTGCAAACCGAACCAATATCATTCTTTCCAAAAATCAGGACTATAAGGTGAAAAATGCACTGGTACTTCATTCGATAGAGGAGCTTTTGGAAGAACTGAAAAAGTATCGCTCAGAGGATGTTTATATCATCGG
Source organism: Lachnospiraceae bacterium (assembly GCA_045577575.1). Lineage (GTDB taxonomy): Bacteria > Bacillota > Clostridia > Lachnospirales > Lachnospiraceae > VSOB01. The sequence goes on from JAZNIP010000054.1 coordinate 658, forward strand.
AGGAGAGAGTATTTATGAGCAGCTGCTTCCGTATTGTGATGTTTGCCATATTACCAAAATAGATAAAGCCTATGCGGCAGACCGATATTTCCCGAATCTGGATGAGCTGCCGGAATGGAAAATCACACAAGACAGTGAGGAACAGACCTATTTTGATTTGGAATATGTTTTCCTGAAATATGAGCGAACGAAACCAGTTTAGAAAAATTTAAGAAATAAGAAAAGCCTGTAAAATCAAAGAAAAACACAAATTATTAGCACTCGGCATAGCTGAGTGCTAATTTTTTCTTGACTTCCGGAAAAGGCTGTCATACAATCAATGATAGTGAAGAAAGGATGTGACCGATATGGCAGTAAAACAGGGTAACTTATCAATTAACAGTGACAATATTTTTCCGATTATTAAAAAGTGGTTGTATTCCGACCATGATATTTTTTTCAGAGAATTGATTTCCAATGGCTGTGATGCCATTACAAAATTGAAAAAGCTGGATATGATGGGAGAGTATGAGCTTCCGGGTGACTACAAGGCAAAGATTCAGGTGCTGGTAAGTCCTGAAAAAAAGACATTGACCTTTATTGATAACGGACTTGGTATGACTGAGGACGAGGTAGAAGAATATATCAATCAGATTGCTTTTTCCGGTGCAACTGATTTTATTGAAAAATATAAGGATAAGGCAAATGATGACCAGATTATCGGTCATTTCGGATTAGGCTTTTATTCCGCATTCATGGTAGCCGATGAGGTGCATATTGATACTCTTTCTTATAAAGAGGGAGCGAAGCCGGTTCATTGGGAATGTGACGGCGGTACAGAGTTTACTATGGAAGACGGTGACAAGGCAGAGGTTGGTACAAAGATTACTCTGTTTGTTAACGAGGAATGTCTGAAATTCTGTAATGAATATGAAGCAAGAAGTATTATTGAAAAATACTGCTCCTTTATGCCGACCGAAATTTATCTGTCAAAAGAGGATACGAAGGAGACGGAGATTATTACTGAGGCTGAGAAGCTGGACAGTGATACGGTAATCGAAACCATTCAGCCGGAAAAGGAAGAAGACCCGGTAAAACTGAAAATTGTAAAACGTCCTCAGCTTATGAATGATACGAATCCGCTTTGGGCAAAGCATCCGAATGAGTGTACAAAAGAGGAATATCTGGCATTTTATCGTAAGGTATTTATGGATTATAAGGAGCCGCTGTTCTGGATTCATTTGAACATGGACTATCCGTTTAATCTGAAGGGTATTTTGTATTTCCCGAAAATTAATATGGAATATGAGTCCATTGAAGGTACGATTAAGCTGTACAACAATCAGGTATTTATTGCGGATAATATTAAAGAGGTGATTCCGGAATTCCTGCTTTTGTTAAAGGGTGTAATCGACTGCCCGGATTTGCCGCTGAACGTATCCAGAAGCGCCCTTCAGAATGATGGCTTTGTAAAGAAGATTTCAGATTACATTACCAAAAAAGTTGCGGATAAGCTTGCAGGTATGTGTAAAACAGAAAAAGAAGAATATGAGAAATACTGGGATGATATCAGTCCGTTTATCAAATTCGGCTGGTTAAAGGATGATAAATTCTGTGAAAAGATGACAGATTATATCCTGTTCAAAAATCTGGATGGAAATTATATGACTTTGCCGGAATGTCTGGAGGTAAGCAAAACGGATCCGGATGAAGCAGAGGATAAAGCAGAGACAGCAGTTGATGAGAACGGTGAAAAGGTAGAGGCTGAAATTGTGGATACTGAAACGGAGGATGCAGAGGATGCAGCCGATGAAAAGAAAGAAAAGGTCATCTACTATGTTACTGACGAAAAGCAGCAGGGACAGTATATCCAGATGTTCAAGGCTGCAAAGATGGATGCTGTGATTCTGACACACAATATTGACCAGCCGTTTGTTTCCCAATTGGAATCAAAAAATGAGGGCATTAAGTTCCAGAGAATTGATGCTGATCTGACCGATGTCTTTAAGGCTAAGACAAGCAAAAAGGCTGCAAAGGAAATGGAAGAGCAGGCAGAGGCTATCGGAAAGATTTTTAAGAAGGCTCTGAAAAAAGATAATTTAAAGGTAGCAGTAGAAAAACTGAAAAACAAAAAGATTTCTTCTATGATTACGCTGTCTGAGGAAAGCAGACGTATGCAGGATATGATGAAGATGTATGCGATGCCGGGTATGGATATGAGCATGTTTGGAGGAAAAGAGGGGGAAACCCTGATTTTGAACAGCAATCATCCGCTTGTGGAGTATGTGCTCTCCAATCAGGAAAGCGAGAATACCAAGATGATTTGCGAGCAGCTGTATGACCTTGCGATGTTGCAGCACGCACCGCTTGAGCCGGAGGCAATGGCAAAATTCGTAGCAAGAAGCAATGATATTATGCTGCTTTTGACAAAATAAAAGAGAGCTGCATACAATAACATAAGCAGAATTTATTGGCGGGAGACCGGCGGGTAAATTTATGGCAGATGAAAAACTGGAGCTTTTGCTAAATGCGGCGCTGGCTGCTACACCGGAGGAAAGAGAAAAATCAGACGTTCTCAATGTGGGATTTGATACAGAAACAAGAACCTGGGAGGTTATCGTGAAATATCACGGTAGCCTCTTTTTTTTGGAAGAGCAGTCTATTGTGGTGGAGGAGCTGCTTGCAGGCTATGCCATACTGACAGTGCCGGAAGGCGAGATGACACTGCTGTCAGAAATAGAACAGATAGAAT
>JAZNIP010000055.1:0-4765 GCA_045577575.1 Lachnospiraceae bacterium
CGCTTGGCCTCCGACTTACGATGGCAATTCAGGCGGGATTGACGATGGCGATTGCTAATCCGTCCCAGGATTTGCTTGTAAATTGTGCGATGGCATCGGATTTGCTGCTGTGCAAAGAGGAAGCTGATATCCGTTATATAGAAAGGATGAATGAGTGGAAAGCAGCACAGCCGGTAATGATACCACAGGTACAGGCGAATGCAATAGCCACTGAGAATGTCAAATCGTCTGCCAGTGTAAAACCGGGAGGCGCAGCGGATACAACGCAGGATACTTTGGACAAAGTAAAGAGTGCGGTTTTAAAGGGAAATAAACGTAATATAATTGAATTGGTAGAGGAAGCTCTTGCAGACGGTAAGATGGCAAAGACTATTCTGGACGATGCTCTTTTGCCGGGAATCAACGAAGTGGGCGAGTTGTTTGACAAAGGGAAATATTTCCTGCCTCAGTTGATTGCGGGAGCAGAGGCAATGAAAGTGGCAATTGAGCATTTGGAGCCGCTTTTGATGGGAACTGCTGACCGCAGAGAGCTGCCGACGATTGTTATAGCAACCGTAAAGGGAGACATTCACGATATCGGTAAAAATCTGGTGGCACTGATGCTAAAAAATCATGGGTTCCGAGTCATTGATTTGGGAAAAGATGTGCCGAAAGAAATTATTATAGAAGAGGCAGAGAAGCATCAGGCGAGTGTCATTGCCCTATCGGCACTTATGACCACCACGATGCAGGAAATGAAAAATGTAGTAACTTATGCAAAAGAAAAGGGCTGCAAAGCAAAGATCATTATCGGTGGAGCAGTTATTACGCAGGATTATGCAGAGGAAATTGGTGCAGACGGCTATTCTAAGGATGCCGCTGAGGCTGTTCGTCTGACGCAGAGAATATTAGGATTGTAAAGGCAGGGATAAAATATGAACGGAGCAGAAGCAATAATCAGATGTCTGGAAGCCGAAGGGGTAGACACCGTGTTTGGCTATCCGGGTGTAGCAATTTGTCCATTTTATAACAGCATATTAGATTCATCCATAAAAAGTATTTTGATTCGTACGGAGCAGAATGCGGCGCATGCCGCAAGCGGTCAGGCGAGAGTGACCGGAAAAGTCGGTGTCTGCGCGGTAACCAGTGGACCGGGTGCAACAAATTTAATTACCGGCATTGCCACTGCTTTTGCGGACAGTATTCCGCTTGTATGTATTACCGGACAGGTAAACAGTGAACTGCTTGGTTCGGATGTATTTCAGGAAGCGGACATTACGGGGGCAGTAGAGTCTTTTGTAAAATACAGCTATCTTGTAAAGGATGCAAATGAGATTCCCCGTATTTTTAAAGAGGCATTTCACATTGCCTCCACAGGAAGAAAAGGTCCGGTTTTAATTGATGTTCCGATTGATGTACAGAATGCGACGGTATCGAAATTCAAATATCCGGAAGAGGTAAATTTGCGTACCTATAAACCTACGGTAAAAGGTCATGCGGTACAGATTAAAAAGGTTATTAAGGAGCTTGAGAAGGCAAAACGACCGATTATCTGTGTGGGAGGCGGTGTACTTCTCAGTGGAGCACAACAGGAACTGCGTGAATTTGCGGAAACCTATAAGATTCCGGTTGTTTCTACGATGATGGGTATTAGCGCTATGCCGACAGAGCATCCGATGTATTTCGGTATGGTAGGGAATAACGGTAAGCCTTATGCAAATCGCGCCATGAACGAGTCGGATTTGCTCATTATGACAGGTGCCCGTGTGGCAGACCGTGCAGTAAGTCAGCCGGATTTAATTACCGAAAACAAGGTGCTCATACATATTGATGTAGACCCGGCAGAAATCGGCAAAAATGTAGGGCCGACCATTCCGCTTGTAGGTGACATTAAACATATTTTTGAAGATTTACTAAAACAGGATCTTTCCTGTGAGCATGAAGCGTGGATTTCTACTTTGAAGGAATATCGCGAGAAGATGCAGCCTGTCAGAAAACCGAATCCGCAGTATGTAGACCCGGCGGTCTTTATCCGTATGCTTTCCGAAAAGATGCAGGAGGATGGTGTCTATGTAGCTGATGTAGGACAGAATCAGATCTGGTCATGTGCTTATCATATCGTAAAAAACGGACGTTTTCTCACCTCAGGCGGTATGGGAACGATGGGATATTCGATTCCTGCTGCTATGGGGGCTAAGATTGGCTGTCCTGAAAAACAGGTAGTGGCTGTGTGCGGTGACGGTTCCTTCCAGATGTCCATGATGGAGCTTGCAACGATGCGTCAGCATGGTGTTCCCGTAAAGATTGTAGTATTGAAAAACAATTATTTGGGAATGGTGCGTCAATACCAGCATTTTACTTATCAGGATCATTATTCTGTTGTAGATCTTTCCGGAAGTCCGGATTTGGAAAAGCTTGCTTCGGCTTATGATTTACCGTTTATCCGTTTGGAAAATATGGACGGAGCGGAAGCTGCGATTGACAGATTCCTAAAGGATGATGAGTCTGTTTTAATGGAATGTCTGATTGACCCGATGGATTTGGTATAGTAGGAGGACACTCATATGAAAAGAATTTATTCTGTTTTGGTAGAAAACCGTTCCGGTGTACTCTGTAAGGTGGCGGGACTGTTTTCCAGAAGATGCTTTAATATTGACAGTCTGGCAGTAGGAGAGACCGATGACCCGTCTGTATCCTGTATGACCATTGTTAGCAGCGGTGATGAAAGGACAATCGAACAGATTGAGAAACAGCTTAATAAAAAGCTGGATATCATCAAGGTACGTACCTTTGACGAATCCCAGAGCATCAGTCGGGAGCTTATGCTTTTAAAGGTAAAATTCAATAAGGGCAATCGCCGTGATATTATGGAAACCTGTGAGATTATGAAGGCTCAGATTGTAGATATGTCCAAGAGCCATATGATGATACAGATTTGTGATGTGCCGGAAAGAACCTCACTGCTCATTACACTGCTTCAGTCTATTAGCATTGTAGAGGTGGCGAGAACCGGAACGCTTGCTTTGCCGAAGTGCTCGGAAAACGAAGCATAGATGGATGTTCCATAACAACTATTTTTAGAAAGAAGTTTTATTATAACTGTATGTTATAATAAGCATTCCGTAAATGCATACGTTGACAAGCAAAATTTTTGTTGCTAGAATGTGTAACATAAAGCATTTTTATTGTCTTTGCGACACAGTCATATGTATGCAAAATAAAGAAAGAGGAATCGACTATGCATAAGAAAGTATTTCAGCTTCTGGTAGACAATACATCCGGTGTTTTAAGCCGTATTTCCGGTCTGTTTTCGAGACGAGGTTACAATATTGAAAGCATTACGGCAGGTGTGACTGCTGACCCAAAGATTACTCGCATTACGATTGTGGCAATCGGTGATGACGAAATCTTAGATCAGATTGAAAAGCAGGTCGCAAAGCTGGTAGATGTCAGAGACATTAAGGAATTAAAGCCGGAAAGCAGTGTGTATCGTGAACTGGCACTGATTAAGGTCAGAGCGGGAGCAGCCCAGCGTGAAGGTGTTATCAGTGTAGTGGATATATTCCGTGCAAAAATTATTGATGTATGCAATGAAAGTCTTACCATTGAGATTACCGGTAATCAGGACAAGATAGCGGCATTTTTAAATCTTCTGAGCGGCTATGAAATTTTGGAAATTGCCAGAACGGGCATTGCCGGATTGGGACGAGGCATAGATAATGTTGTATATTTTGAAAACTAAATAATAAAAGGATTTCCCTTTTAATATTATAAAAACAAAACTATGGAGGAAGAGAAAATGGCAAACATTTATTATCAGGAAGATTGTAATCTTTCATTACTGGAAGGCAAAACAATCGCAATCGTTGGTTATGGAAGCCAGGGACATGCACACGCTTTGAATTTAAAGGAATCAGGCTGCAATGTCATTATCGGTCTTTATGAAGGCTCTAAATCCTGGGCAAAAGCAGAGGCTCAGGGCTTTGAAGTATATACAGCAGCAGAAGCAGCAAAAAAAGCTGATATCATCATGATTCTGATTAATGATGAGAAACAGGCTGACCTTTACAAAAAAGACATTGAGCCAAATCTGGAAGAAGGCAATATGCTGATGTTCGCACACGGATTTAACATTCACTTCGGATGCATTGTACCGCCTGCAAATGTAGACGTTACCATGATTGCACCAAAGGGACCGGGACACACAGTAAGAAGCGAGTATCAGGCAGGTAAGGGTGTACCTTCTCTTGTTGCTGTTGAACAGGATTACACAGGAAAAGCAAAAGACATCGCACTTGCATATGCACTTGGTATCGGCGGAGCAAGAGCAGGTGTATTGGAAACAACTTTCCGTACAGAGACAGAAACAGACTTATTTGGTGAGCAGGCAGTTCTTTGCGGCGGTGTATGCGCATTGATGCAGGCAGGCTTTGAAACACTGACAGAAGCAGGCTATGACCCAAGAAATGCTTACTTTGAGTGTATTCATGAAATGAAGCTGATTGTTGACCTGATTTATCAGTCCGGTTTTGCAGGTATGAGATATTCTATCTCCAATACAGCAGAATATGGTGATTACATAACAGGACCTAAGATTATCACAGAGGAAACAAAGAAAGCAATGAAGAAAGTCCTTTCTGACATTCAGGACGGAACCTTTGCAAAGGATTTCCTGTTAGATATGTCTGATGCCGGAAAACAGACACACTTCCGTGCAATGAGAAAACTTGCTTCCGAACATCCTGCAGAAGTAGTAGGTGAGGAAATCAGAAAGCTTTATAGCTGG
>JAZNIP010000056.1:0-2674 GCA_045577575.1 Lachnospiraceae bacterium
TGATGAAGTACGCAAAAATAACGGAGTTGTTTATCATGGGATTACGGTGATAGGAAAGCAGGAGAATATCTCGCCGACAATTTATGTAGATGAGTTGTTCCGGGAGTATACCGAGGGCATGACACTTGGGCAGGTGATGGAGAAAATTATCGGAATCTATGAAAAGCATAAGATAAAGCAAAAAATAGATGTACATTTTTTAACGGATTATGACTGGGTAAAGGAACGGGTTTTGTATAAGCTCATCGGCTATGAGAAAAACAAAGAGCTGTTAAAGGAGATACCGCATATCCGATTTTTAGATATGGCGATTGTATTTTATTGCAGTATTTTGCAGGATACTTTAGGAAGTGCTACGGTCTTGATAAAAAATGGACTTTGTCGTATGTGGTCAGTGGATACAAAGGAGCTTTTTGCATTTGCAGAAAGAAATACCCCCAGAATTTTGCCACCCAGGATTGTCGATATGAGAGAACTGATAGGAGAAGAAGGGGCAGGAAATTTGCGGATGTATGTGCTTACCAATCAGCAAAAGCAGTTTGGAGCAATCAGCATATTGTATCCGCAGGTATTGGAGCGGTTTGTGAAAGAGGCCGGGGCAGAGCTGTGGATTTTGCCAAGCTCAATTCATGAAGTAATTCTAATGCCGAAAGGAAAAGGGACATCCGGAGAAGAACTGAGAGAAATGGTGACAGAAATAAATCGGACGCAGGTGGCATGCGAGGAGGTACTTACTGATTCGGTATATTACTATGACGGAAAAATCAGACAGTTTTAAAAAAAGAAAAAAACGGGAAAAATGAGAAATATAAAAACTAGACAATTCACATAATGTGTGATATGATGAATCGGAGTGGTGTAATATTTCTGTAATATTTGCACCTGTAGTCTAACGGATAGAACGAAGGCCTCCGACGCCTTTAATGCAGGTTCGATTCCTGTCGGGTGCATTTTACACCACTCTGATTAAAATAAGGATAGAGGAAAATATGAAGCAAAATTCAGATGAACGGAAGCAATGGAAAGAAAAAGCCTTGCTGCTTCTGAAAGACGGAAAGGAATGGGCAGTACAGAATAAAAAGATATCCATTCCGGCGGCAGCAGTCGTATTGGTTATTTTGCTGGCATGTGTATCCGTGCTTTCCGGTAAAAAAAATGATACTACAGATATAGCGGAGACGGCGCAGGCGGGAACAGAGCTTACTATGATTCCGGTACCGGATGTTCCGCTTGAGGAAAATGCAGTTGCACCGATAAATGAGCTGATGGCACAGTATTATTCAGCGTTGGCAGACGGTGACGTAGACACGTTGGCAGGTATAAAAAATTATATCAGTGATGTGGAAAGACTGTATATTGAAAAGAAGAGCAATTATATTGAGAAGTATGAAAACATTGTCTGCTATACAAAGGTGGGGCTGACAGAAGATTCCTATCTTGTTTATGCATACAATGAAGCGAAGATTTTGGATATTGAAACGGCGGTTCCGGCATTAAATACCTTTGTTGTATATAAAAATGAAAACGGAGAGTATTATATTTACGAAGGTGACTTAGAGGATAATGTTTTTCATTATTTTCAGGAACTTTCCGGACAGGATGATGTAACCAATCTTTGTAATACGGTTCAGGCAAAATATAATGAGACCATTGCAGAGGATGAGAAACTGGCAGAATTTATGGAGCAGTTTCCTAAGCTTGTAGAGGATGAGGTGGCAAAAGCACTTGCGATTGAGCAGGCGAATGCCGCGGAAGCAGTGGAAGCGGGAGCTACCGAAGAAACTGAAGAAATCGAGCCTGAGGTAGAAGCACCAAAAGCAAAGGTAACTGAAGTAGAGACAACAGATACAGTAAATGTCAGAAGCTCTGACAGTCAGGAAGCAGATAAGGTCGGCAGAGTTCCGAGTGGCACAAGACTTCCGCTTATTGAAAAGAAAGAAAACGGTTGGAGTAAGGTTGAATTTGAAGGAAAAGAAGCCTTCATCAAATCAGAGTATCTGTCAGATGTGGTAACGGTTGTTGAAGAGGATGAGAGTGGTTCCTCGAATACAGGCTCTCAGGAGGAAACACAGAGTAGCAATTCTGTAGGTACGACAGTCGGTGAAAGCGGAAAAGTAACAGCTAAGACGACTGTTAATGTAAGAGCATCCGCTAATGAAAACGGAGAGCGTCTCGGCGTTATCTATCAGGGTGAAAAGTTGGAGCTTGTGATGCAACAGGCAGACGGTTGGTGTAAAGTAAAATATAAGGGAAAAACTGCTTATGTAAAAACGGAGTTTGTTGAGTAGTTTATTTTAAGCGTACACAAGGGAGTGTGATTGGTTAATCACATTCCCTATTTGTATGCTGTTTGAAGCTATATAGATATTACTTTTCTTTGCTCGGTCAGAATAGTATGTATACCTGCATAAAAAACGGAATTTGGGGAATTCTGTTAAAAAAAGAGCAGGTGGATGCATGAAAAAAGACGACATACAGGTATTGAGAGAAGTTCAAAAAAATACAGAACTGGCAATAAAGGCAGTGGATACAGTCATTGATAAGGTATATGATGATGATTTGGCATTGCAGCTTTCCAGGCAGTCATTAAATTATTCCAGATTGCGCGGTGAGGCGGTAGATAAGCTGCTCTCGGCACATTTGGAGCCGGTAAGGGTGAGTATGCTAAGTCGGA
>JAZNIP010000057.1:0-4954 GCA_045577575.1 Lachnospiraceae bacterium
GCTTTTTCTGCAAAAGTAGTATTAACCAGTTTATCATACTCAACATGAGTTTCTAACTCGCCTGCTTCCGTCAGGATGTTTTGTAATAAGTTAAAGGCATCCGGCCGGAAAATAAGATTTTCTGCCCATGTGTCCTGCTCTGCATAGCGGGTTACAATGGTTGTAATGGTTTCAAGGTCAGTTTCGGCAAATTGAGGACTAATAACAGCTGCTATTTCATCAGGGGTATGACTGTTGACATAATCCATACCCTTTTGCAAAGCATTGGTAAAAGCCTGAATTGTTTCGGGATTTTCTTTGATGTAGCTGTCTTTTGCGCAGAATGCAGTATATGGTACATAGCCGGAATCTGTTCCGAGAGATGCTACTACATAGCCGTCGCCTTTGGCTTCCAGTGCAGTGGCATGTGGTTCAAATTCTACGGTAAAATCAGCCTGCCCGCCGGAAAATGCGGCAGCGGTAGAACCAAAGTCGATGCTTTGGTCAATGGATAAATCTGTTTTCGGGTCGATATTATGTTTTTTCAGGATATATTCAAATACCATCTGCGGCATACCACCGGCTCTGCCACCCAGAACTTCTTTGCCTTTTAGCATATCCCAGGAAAAGTTTTCGATAGGTTCTCTTGCGACCAAAAAGTTGCCGGCACGCTGTGTGAGCTGTGCAAAATTAACAACCGGGTCATCGGTTCCGCCTAAGTATGTGTAAATAGAAGCTTCAGACCCCATAAAACCGATATTTGCTTCTCCGGAAAGAACGGCTGTCATGGTCTTATCTGCTCCAAAACCTGTTACAAGTTCTACATCCAGACCCTCCTCTGCAAAGTAGCCTTCCTCAATAGCGACATACATTGGGGCATAAAAAATGGAATGTGCTACTTCATTTAAAACAACTTTTGTAGTACCTTTTTTAGAAGTGGGAGCGGTATCTTTTGTAGTACCGCATCCTGCCAGTAACCCGCATAATAAAAGGGCTGACAGGGTGAGAGATAATAATTTCTTTTTCATAATTTGGAAGTCTCCGTTAAAGTTTCATTAATGTATTATATTTTCTTTTTCGTAAAATGTGCGAATAGACAGTAAGATACAAATCCAGTATACTGTTAATGTGGTGGGGAGATATTTAAGGAGGTTCTTATGAGAAAGCAAGTGCAGATGTTTTGGGGTAAATGGGTGATTGCAATTTTAGCAGTGATATGGGTAATCGGGATACCGATTAAGGCTGAGGCGGTAGATTTTACCACTACAGATGTAACTGCGGTGATGCTGACCAATGCCGGGGCAGGGCTGTATGCAGAGCCGAATCCGGAGACAAAACCGATGTTCGTGTTAGATGCAGGAATGCCGATGCATGTAACCGGAGTTACGTCAAACAATTGGTATCGGATAGATCTGAGCGGTACTGTTTTTTATATGCCCCTGGAAGCATTGGTGCAGGGAGATTCGGTAACAGACCAGACTACAGCGGAGACAGCACCGGCACCTGTTCCTGCGCCGGCGGGTACACCGACTACCATATCGGCATCTTCAGGGCCGGTATCTTATCAGGTGCTTGAGGAATATACATCCACGGTAGAAAGCTTGGATGAGGCTTTCGCAGAGCTGGATAAAGTTGTTAATATGCGCGTGCGGAAGTGGACACTGAATATAAACGGAAAAAATGGCAGGAATATCGGAAAGCAGGTATGGAATGAACTGGATCGACGTTTTACCCAGTCGGTGAAAAATTATAATGAAAGTACGATACGGGGGATAAACGGGAAAATTTCATCCAGGCAGTGTGTATTTACGCTTGACTATCCTTCCGGTGAACAGGATGCGGCAGTAGAGACAGTGGTGGCACAGATTCTTCCACAGATAAATCAGGGAAGCGATTATGATAAGGTGAAAAAGGCGCATGATTATTTGTGTAATCATGTGAAGTATACGCAGGATGGAAGAGCAGAGATTCATATGGCATATGGGGCACTTGTAGAGGGAAAGGCTGTATGTGAAGGATATGCAATTTCTTTCCAGCGACTTATGGAGGCTATGGGAATACCATGCTATATTGCCTCCGGGAAAGTGCAAGGTGAAGGGCATGCATGGAATTTAGTGCAGTTAAATGGTCAGTGGTATCATTTGGATGCCACATGGGACGATCAGGAAAACAGAATTATTTATAATTATTTCTTGCTATCCGGATCCAAAATGGGATATAGTTCATGGGGCAATTATAAAAATATAGTGCCGATGGCTACGTCTAATTATAAAAAATAAACAGAATGGAATGTATAAATGAGTATTTACGACACACTTAACGAACAGCAAAAGGAAGCAGTATTTCAGACGGAAGGACCGGTGTTGATTTTGGCAGGTGCCGGTTCAGGAAAGACCAGGGTATTGACGCATAGGATTGCATATCTGATTGACAGATGCAATGTAAATCCGTGGAATATTATGGCGATTACCTTTACCAACAAAGCAGCAGGCGAGATGAGGGAACGAGTGGATGATATTGTGGGCTTTGGCTCGGAAAGCATTTGGGTCTCTACCTTTCACTCCAGTTGCGTGAGGATTTTGCGGCGGTACATAGACAAGCTTGGATATGACAATAATTTTACAATCTATGATACGGATGACCAGAAAACAGTAATCAAGGATATCTGTAAGCGTTTGGAAATTGATACAAAAATGCTGAAGGAACGTACCATTATGAGCGCCATTTCTTCTGCAAAGAATGAATGTATTTCACCGCTTGAGTATGAGATGAATGCAGGCGGCGACTTTACCTTAAAAAAGATTTCCAAGGTATATACAGAGTATCAGCGTGTGCTGAAGAAAAGCAGTGCACTGGATTTTGATGATTTACTTGTAAAGGCGGTGGAACTATTTAAAGCGTGTCCCGATGTATTGGAATATTATCAAAATAGATTTCAATATATTATGGTGGACGAGTATCAGGATACCAATACCGTGCAATTTGAGTTTATCCGTTTGCTGTCTGCGAAACTGAGAAATCTTTGCGTAGTTGGTGACGATGACCAGTCTATTTATAAATTCCGTGGTGCAAATATTCGCAATATCCTTGATTTTGAAAAGGTGTATCCGGAGGCAAAGGTAATTAAGCTGGAGCAGAATTATCGTTCTACTCAGAATGTATTGGATGCAGCAAATCATGTCATCCGGCATAATATAGGGAGAAAAGAAAAAGCACTCTGGACCGATAAGGGTGCCGGTAATCTGATTCATTTCAAGCAATTTGATACCGCTTACGATGAGGCACAATTTATTACTGATGATATACGAAAGAAAAAGCAGGAGCGGGAGGCAGACTATGGGGAGTGTGCCGTATTGTTCCGTACCAATGCTCAGGCGCGTCTTTTGGAGGAACGCTTTGTCATTTCGGGGATTCCGTATAATGTGGTAGGCGGCGTAAACTTCTATGCCAGAAAGGAAATCAAAGATTTACTGGCATACTTGAAAACTGTAGATAACGGTAAGGATGATGTGGCGGTAAAGAGAATTATTAATATACCGAAAAGAGGTATTGGTGCAACGACGATTGCCAGAGTGCAGGACTATGCGGATGAACGTCAAATCAGCTTTTATGATGCGCTGCGAGAGGCAGAGCAGATTATGACAATCGGTAAGAGTGCATCAAAATTAGAGCCGTTTGTTATGTTGATTCAGGGATTTCGGGGCAAGCTGGAGTATTACGGTGTAACCGAGTTATTAAAAGATATTATTGATACAACCGGTTATGTAAAGGCATTGGAGGAATCGGACGAGGAGGATGCCGAAGCCAGAATCGAAAACATTGAGGAGTTTATCAACAAGGCCATTGCATATGAAGAAAGTCATGATGAACCGACATTGAGTGAATTTTTGGAAGAGGTTGCCCTTGTGGCAGACATTGACGGTGTGTCAGAGGATGAAAATAAAGTGCTTCTCATGACTATGCATAGTGCAAAAGGCTTGGAGTTTCCGCATGTTTATATTGCCGGTATGGAGGATGGTGTGTTTCCAAGCTATATGACCATTACGGCAGATGATCCCGCAGAGATAGAGGAGGAACGACGTCTGGCTTATGTGGGAATTACCCGTGCAAAAAAGGATTTGACATTGACTTGTGCAAGAGCTCGTATGCTCAGAGGGGAAACTCAGTATAATATGGTCAGCCGTTTTCTAAAGGAAATACCGGAGGAACTGCTTGACCACAAGCTGCCGTCTGTAAAACGCAGGGAGTGGGAAGAGGCTCCGGCAGATGAAAGCAGAAGAAGTCATTTCCGTGAAAAGCCGTTTGGCGGTAATTTCGGCAGTGAGTTTGGTAGCCGGGAGAGCAGAGGCTTTGGCAGTCGTGAGAATGGCGGATTCGGCAGTCGTGAGGGAGCAGGCTTTGGCGGTAAAAGTATGAGTAGTGTTGGCGGACTGGGGGCAGGAATTGGTTCTACCAGACCGGCAAATGACCCAAGACTTGGGGCAAGACCAAAAGCAATTGTAGCTCCACGCAGAACCGCAGAAGAAAACAGACCGTTTTTTACAAAGGGGGCAGGAACGCTCGGTGGAGTTTCCAAAGGAGCACCTGTTACCGGCAAGCCGGATTATGAAGTGTCTGACCGCGTGAAGCACATTAAATATGGTGAAGGAACCGTTTTAAAAATGGAAGAAGGCACAAGAGATTATCAGGTGACGGTAGACTTTGATACTGCAGGTACAAAGGTAATGTATGCTGCCTTTGCAAAATTAAAAAAGCTTTAAAATTTTCTGTAGTAAAATAAGCAAAAAAGTGGTATAATATTTAAAAATCAGAAATAGAAACCTCGGGATGTGAAAAGGGTTTTCATATTCTGGAAAGGAAGGGTGGTTTTCATGAATAGATTTGAGGATGTTATTAATATGAAAAAGCTTCAGGAACTGATGGGAAAGAAGGAGGAGAAAAAAGAGATTTCTCCGTTATGTTGGGTTATCGCAGG
>JAZNIP010000058.1:0-2286 GCA_045577575.1 Lachnospiraceae bacterium
GGAGGTGGAAATACCGGTAGTGGAAGCACAGGTAACGGAAGTAACGATAATGTAAAAGATGTAGTTCCTAATACAGGAGATTCAAGCATCGCATATGTATGGTTTATCCTTGCATTAGTCAGCGGAATTGGAACACTATACTTTGGTAAAAAAGTATTAGTGTTAAAAAAGGAAAACTAAATGAGACATAAAAACAGTAGAAAAACTGTTGCTAAGAAAAGACGGGCAGGTGGCAGATGGCACCTGCCCTCTTTTCAGTATGGACAGAGATATGTTTGGATGTTTATAAGTATAATTTGTGCTGTTAGTTTATTTGTATGCTCTTATTACTTTTATAAGGATTGGAAAGAAGATGAGGTATTAAAAGAACAACAGGAAGGATTAAAAACACAAATAGAGAATACAGATGTGAGTTCAGACGAGCCTTTCAAAATGCAAACAGCAGGTGTGGCAACTATACTAGAAGAAATTATGAATAAGGAATATGAGCCAATTTATTCTCCTGTCATGCTTGATGAGTACAAGGTATTATATGAGCAGAATAATGATTTAATAGGTTGGCTCCATATAGAAGGAACTGAAATAGATTATCCTGTTATGCAGACACCGGAAGATGAAAATTATTATTTGTATCGGGATTTTGAAGGTCAGGAAAATAAAAATGGATGTTTGATTTTAGATACAGACTCTGTTGCGGGGGTAGGTCTGGCGATATATAATTATGAAAAGGGAATGGCACCATCTACTAATCTTATTATTCATGGACATACTATGAAATCAGGTGCTATGTTTGGAAATTTAGATTATTATGAAGATGAGCAGTATGGTCTTTCCCATAGCACTATTTGCTTTGATTCTCTGTATGAGAAAAGAGAGTATGAACTGATAGCAGTTTTTTATTCGCAGGTCTACTATCAAAGTGAAGATGTGTTTAAGTATTATAAATTCTTTCAAGCAGATACGCAGGAAGAGTTTGATGATTGGTACAATAATATAATGGAATTATCTCTTTATGATACAGGTGTGAGGGCAGAGTTTGGAGATGAATTTATTACGTTATCATGTTGCGCTTATCATGTGGAAGATGGAAGATTTGTAGTTGTAGGAAAGAGAATACATTAATACCAATATAGCAAGGAGGTTCACATTATGAAAAGAATATTGGCTTTATTTCTTGTATTCATACTTATTTTTTCAATTACTGCATGCGGAATGAATACTTCCGAAAAGCCATACGATGGTGAAACAATGTCCGGAACTGAGGAAAATTCGAATGTTAGTACAGAAGAAATGCTTTCTGATGTGCCGGATACATACGATTATGCCCTGCAGGTCAGCATTAATCCGGAATTCATTCTGTATTTGGTCGGAAGCGAAGTTGTTGCATATGGGGCATTAAATGAAGACGCAAAAAAAGTCGATGAGCGTGCTGCTATAGAAGACAGGGGGCTTCACGGTGCATTGGAAGATATTGTTCGTTTTTCCTATGAAGAAGGTTTCTTGAAAGATGGTGGAGACGTAACTGTCACAATGGTTCGTGCATTTGGTACAGAAGCAGTAGCAAATGAGCTGTTAAAGGAGGCAGAGGATTTCATTTTGAGCACTGCAGAGGATTGCGGTATTTCTGTAAATCCGGTGATTACGATTGCGGAAAACCTCAATTTTTCGGAAAATACCATGCAGGAGAATATCGAAAATCCCGAGGGGGAAAAACCCGAAAATCACAATCCTGCAACGAGTACGGCTGAAGACTTCCAAACTTCGGAAGGGGAATCGGATGAGAGTAGAGAACCGCAGTGGATTGAGGTGGAGTGTTCTATTTGCTATGGTAGCGGTGAGAGCACTTGTGATGAATGCGGTGGCTCTGGAAAGAAAAACTGTGACCGTTGTGGAGGAGAGGGATTTACCGTCTGCGATCAATGCGGTGGAACAACATTGGTTCCATGTACCAATTGTTCGTCTCCCGGCAGTGGTTTGTGTAACGGTTGTAACGGAACCGGCGTATGTAAGCATTGTAATGGGGCAGGATGCGGGCAGTGTGATTATCAGAGTGGTGTGACTTGTAAGGGATGCGCAGGAAGCGGTATTTGTGGTCATTGTCGTGGAACGAACTTTACTGCAACCTGCAACAGGTGCTGGGGGTATAATGGTCATCCTCCATGTAATGGATGTGGTGGAGATGGAGAAGAAGATTGTAATGGTTGTGGTGCCACAGGAAAAGTTGGATGCTTCAGATGTGGTGGAAGCGGCAAGGAGACGGAGCAGGTCGATGTTGAATGATGTAGT
>JAZNIP010000059.1:0-2098 GCA_045577575.1 Lachnospiraceae bacterium
GGAGTTTTCTTCCATTTCGGAAATGCTTCACATATATTACGCAGAAAAAAATACGTTGACCCGCATCCGACAAAAATCCTCTGATTTACGCCGCATCGTACAAACTGCATTGGAGCGAAACATCAAAAAATATGATTTGCAGAAGAAACAGATGGCAGACACCGAAAAAAGAGATACCTACAAAGTCTACGGCGAGCTTCTGAACACCTATGGCTACAATGTAATGCCCGGAAGCAAATCCATGAAAGCGGTCAACTACTATACGGGAGAAGACATCGTTGTCCCACTGGATGAAACACTCACCCCCTCCGAAAATGCCAAAAAATATTTTGAAAAATACGGAAAAATGAAGCGTACCTACGAAGCTCTATCCGAGCTGACAAAACAGGTCGGTGATGAAATTGCTCATCTGGAATCCATCAGCACCTCTTTGGATATCGCTTTAAAGGAAGATGATTTGATTCAGATTCGGGAAGAGCTGATTGAAAGCGGCTACATCCGCAGAAAAGGGAATGCAAAAAAGGTAAAAATCACCAGCAAACCCTTCCACTATCTCAGCAGCGACGGATATGATATTTATGTGGGGAAAAATAATTTCCAAAACGATGATCTGACCTTTCGCTTCGCAAACGGAAATGACTGGTGGTTTCATGCCAAAGGCATGGCAGGCTCCCACGTCATATTAAAAGCCGACAGGGATGGCGAAATTCCTGACCGTGCTTTTGAAGAAGCAGGAAAGCTGGCTGCCTATTATTCCAAAGCACGCAGCCAGCAAAAGGTTGAAATTGACTATACGGTCAAAAAAAATGTGAAAAAGCCCGGTGGTAGTGCTCCCGGCTTTGTCGTATATTATACGAACTATTCTCTTGTAATTGATTCCGACATCTCCGGCATTCAGTTGCTCTCTGATTAGAACAAAGAGTCTGATTACCAAGTCTTGTGCTGAACGCAGTCACGACAGCGACATCTTTCGTAAAGTAAAAAAGGACAGGCATCTTTTCCGTGTCTGTCCTTTCATAATTTAATAATTATCGCCTGTCTGACTGTATCTGATTTTAGCCAATCATCCAGTCATACATTTCCTGATATTTCTTAGCGGATACATTCCATGAAAAATCTGCCGCCATCGCTCTGTCTATAATCTTGTTCCACTCACGCTTTTTGTCGTAATAAATACGCTCTGCGTAACGAACTGCAGCAAGCATCTCGTGTGCATTATAATTGGTAAAGCTAAATCCGGTACCTGTGCTCTCATACTCATTATAAGGCTCTACCGTATCCTTTAATCCACCCGTCTCACGGACAATCGGCACCGTACCGTAACGCAGTGCCATTAACTGGCTCAGACCACATGGTTCAAATAAGGACGGCATCAAAAATGCATCGCAGGAAGCATACACCTTGTGAGACATCGCCTCAGAATAATAAATATTTGCAGACACCTTACCTGCATATTTCCAATCATAGTGACGGAACATATTTTCATACTGTGCATCTCCGGTTCCCAAAATAACAAGCTGAATGTTATCCTGACACATCTCATCCATCATATAAGCAATCAGATCAAAACCCTTTTGATCAGTAAGTCTGGATACAATACCAATCATAAACTTCTTATCATCCTGTTCCAGACCAAGCTCCTTTTGAAGTGCTCGTTTATTTTTAATTTTTTCCTTACGGAAATTCACTGCATTGTAATTGTATGCAAGGAACGGATTAGATGCCGGATCAAAATCCTCATAATCAATGCCATTTACGATACCACGCAAATCTCCGCTTCTTGCACAAAGAAGTCCGTTTAAGCCTTCTCCGTAGAAATCTGTCTTAATCTCCTCTGCATAGGTATCACTTACTGTCGTTACTACATCCGCATAAACAATACCACCCTTTAACAGGTTTGCATCTTTATGATACTCCAGTTTATCAGGTGTAAAGAAATAATCGGACAGACCGGTAACCTCTTTTACGGTTTCAACGTCCCATTTTCCCTGGAATTTCAGATTATGTATTGTCATAACCGTCTTAATGCCATGATAGAACTCATTGCCCTGAAATCTCTCTTTTAAATAAACCGGAACAAGACCTGTCTGCCAGTCAT
>JAZNIP010000060.1:0-2775 GCA_045577575.1 Lachnospiraceae bacterium
CGACATGGCTACGATCCGACTTTGCATTGCCTGCAGCATTCGCTGCTTCCTGAGCCTTTGCCGGATTTGCCTTCGGCTGATTGTGGTTTGGCTTAATCATGCCTACTGACGGTGTCGGTGACGGCGGTGTCAACGGACGGATGAGCGGACGGCTCATCGGATTATTATTGCTGTTATTATTATGGTTATTGCTTCTGCGCTCATTGTTGTTATTCTGACGCTGACCGCTTTGCGGATTGTTACCGCGCTGTCCCGGCATCTTACTGTTATGCGGGTTGCTTACAAAAATAATGTTTTTCTTTTTCTTTACCGGCTCCTGCTTAGCTGCCGCATTTCCCGTCTCCGGTGTTTTCTTTGCAGTTTCTGCTTTTTCAACTTCCGGTTTTGCAGCTTCTGCTTCCGCTTTAGCTGTCTGCAGCTTTTCTTCTGTCTTTGGTGTCTCAGCCTTCGGCATACTGCCTCCGAATGCCTTTCTCACCATGTCTGCTGCCGTCTCCTCTACCGAGCTCTGTGCAGCCTTTACTTCGATTCCTTTATCCTGTAAAAAAGCAATAATTTCTTTACTTTGTTTATCCAATTCTTTTGCAAGCTCATGTACTTTTATTTTTGCCATGCTCACTACCTCCGTATTCGTTATTCTTCACTTTCCAGTCTGCTTATGATGCTTCTCGCAAATCCCTCGTCCGTTACCGCTGCCGATGCACGGAATTCCTTGCCGATGCAATGTCCCAGCTCCTCCATCGTTCCGTAAAAATAAATCGGTACTTCATAAAAGCTGCACATATTTGTAAATTTCTTTTTTGTATTATCCGATGCCTCTGTGCTGACAATTACAAGATGGGCTCTGCCCTCTTTTACGGATTTTTCTGTCATAAACTCACCGCTCACTAAATTTCTGGAACGGGTTGCCAGCCCCAGCATGGAAAAGATCTTATTGCTCATCTCTTTCACGAAACTCCTTTTCCAGACTCTCATATACCTCTTCCTGAATGCTCATCTTAAAAGAACGCTCCAGGCCTCTGTTTTTCTTTGCCTTTGTCAGACATTCCTCAGAAATACAAAGATATGCACCTCTTCCGTTCTTTTTTCCTGTCACATCCAACGAGATATTACCTTCTGCATCCTTTAATACGCGCATCATCTCTTTTTTACTTTTCATGCATCCACAGCCGATACACTGTCTCATAGGAACTTTTTTGTTCATTCTATGCTCCTTTTATTCTTCGGAAATTACTTCTTCCTGCTCATAAGCTTCTTCGGATTCGTATTCTTCTTCATACTCGTATCCGTCTTCGTCCTCATATTCATCCATATAATCTTCATAACGGAATCCCGGAGTGTCTTTTGCCTGTGTTTCACTCTTAATATCAATCTTGTAACCTGTCAGTCTTGCTGCCAGTCTCGCATTCTGTCCTTCCTTACCAATAGCAAGGGAAAGCTGATAATCCGGTACAACAACCTTTGCCGTCTTTTCATCCGGATCGGCAAACACTGCAACGATTTTGGCCGGAGATAATGCGTTCTGAATGAGATTACCCGGATTTTCATCCCAGTTGATGATATCAATCTTTTCACCACGCAATTCTTCTACAATGGCATTCACCCTTGCGCCGTTCATACCGACACAAGCACCAACCGCATCTACATTCGGATTGTTGGACCATACCGCCAGCTTCGTTCTGCTTCCCGCTTCTCTGGCAATGCTCATGATTTCTACCGTACCGTCCTTGATTTCGGTAACCTCTGCTTCAAAAAGACGTTTTACAAGCTCCGGATGCGTTCTGCTCACAAGAATTCTCGGTCCCTTTGGTGTGTTGCGTACTTCCAGAATATATACTTTAATTCTTTCGGTCGGTTTGAAAACCTCTCCCTTAATCTGCTCCGTTTCACTGAGAATCGCATCTGCCTTACCCAGATTGATGCTGATGTTGCGTCCTAAATATCTCTGTACAACACCGGTTACCACATCTTTTTCTTTTTCATAATACTGATTGTAGATAACACTTCTTTCCTCTTCACGGATTTTCTGTAAAATTACATTCTTTGCATTCTGTGTTGCAATACGCCCGAATTCTTTGGACTTGATTTCTACATGCAGCAAATCACCAAGCTGCGCTCTTTTGGAAATTGCCTGTGCATCCTCAAGAGAAATCTGCATACAGTCATCCTCTACCTCTTCTACTACTTCCTTTTCCGCATAGCAAAGGAAATCACATGTATTTCTGTCAATCTCTACTTTTATGTTATCTGATTTTCCGAAATGGTTTTTACATGCTGTAATCAGAGAATTTTCAATCGCTTCAAACAAGGTTTCTTTGCTGATTTCCTTCTCCTTTTCCAGAATGTCCAATGCTTCCATCAACTCTTTGTTCATTTTTTCTGATTCCTCCTGTTTTTCTCTTAAAAGTCCAGTGCCAATGCGATGCGCGCAATTTCATTTCTTGCAAGCACCTTTTCTGCGCCGTCAAGTTCCAATGTAATCGTTTCTTTATCAAAAGCCTTTAAAATACCGGACATTTCCTTCTGTCCGTCTATCGGCTTGTAAGTCTTGATTTCCACTTCTTCTCCAATGCTCATCTGCAAATGCTTATCCTTTTTCAACGTCCGTCCAAGTCCCGGACTGCTCACCTCCAGAATATATGCATCTTCAATAAAGTCTTCCTCATCCAGTTTATCGGAAAGAGCACGGCTGACGGTTTCACAGTCATTGATATTGACCCCCTCCGGCTTCGCCGAACACGTTCCGACAATCTTCATTCATTATCCCGTTGGCCG
>JAZNIP010000061.1:0-7007 GCA_045577575.1 Lachnospiraceae bacterium
ACCTATCATAATTGTATCTCGTATACCGTTGTACTGTTCCAGTTTTATTTTTCTTAATTCACGATATGTAAAACCAAAAATCAATATCATTTTTATACCCAATGCTGCCATAGCTTTTCTAAAGGCAGTTTCATCTATCCCTGCGTCATTACTCCATTGCTTCTCATCATCAAGCTGACTATCACACCATGCCAATACTTTTTCCGCTTCAGCTATTCCTATTCCCTCCAGTTCGGTCGTTCCCTCCAAGTTGTCACACCCATTAATATATGCCATCATGCGCTGCATATAAGTATTTTCTCTCAATCTACTGTAAGATATAGCTCCAAAGAGTGTAGGATTATCAACATCTGTATTCTTTCTAATATAATTAAAAAACACCCCTATTACTGTCGCATATTTTTTAGCCGCATTTTTTCTTTTATATTTTTTTCTTTCTTCTACATTATAAATCAAACTATCCAACATAAACTCAACATCCAGCCCCTGTAGCAAGAACTTAATATTGGCATCTGACAATGAATTTTTCCATTGTTTCTTTAAATATTCATTAAAATTTTGTACATCATTTTTATAATCGGGATACTTTCTCGAAAAATCTTCCACTATTTTTAAATAATCCATTTTCCCTCCACGCATTCAATAAAACCGCAATATTATGTTTCATATTTTTCTATTTTCATTTTCTTTATATCATACACTGTACTATAATACAATAACTTTCTTTGAAAATTTTGTAAAGTATGGCCTTTTGGTATATTCTATTTTATTGACAGAGATTTTTCGGAGATGTATGCTTAGACAAATATAAAGATTTAGGGGCTGATTATTATGGAATTTATCGATATTTATAATGACTTGGGACAAAAAAGCGATGCTATTATAGAAAAAAATGATGCTCATAAAAAAGCTCTTATTCATAAAGGTGTTTGTGTATGGATAATAAATTCTAATAATGAAATTCTAATTCAAACCCGGAGCGATTATGTTATGTTTCCTAATATGTTGGATATTTCTTTTTCAGGACATATTCAAGCAGGTGAAACCTCTTTAGAAGCAGCTGTACGAGAAGGGAAAGAAGAATTAGGTATTGATATAGAAATAAACAAACTTAAATATTTGTTTTCGTGCCGAGAGTATGGCGGAATTAATGGATATTTTGAAAATGAGATAGATGATGTTTTTATTTATAAATCAGATATTCCTATAGAAGATTTCAAATTCTATGATAATGAAGTAAAGAAAGTATCATATATTTCACTCGAACAATTTGAAATGATGTTAAAAACTAATTTTGATGCTTTCGTTCCTTATGAAACACATTATCTTTTTTTATTAACAACTTTAAATAGCCGTTTGTTGAAATAATTGGTGAAAACTTGAGAAGCCCGTAAATACAAGGCTTCCCAACTAAATTGTAACTGTATGTGAAGAAACTTAATCTCTCCACCTATTCTCCATTACTTTACAATATATTACCCCTGCTAAGGTACTAATCAGCGTTGCCAGAATCGCCGGAGCAATGATTGCCGCCGGGTTCGCACTGCCGTATTGGCTGCGGTAAGCAATCATATTTACCGGAATTAGCTGTAACGAAGAAATATTCAAAATCAGGAACACGCACATCTC
Organism: Lachnospiraceae bacterium; assembly: GCA_045577575.1. Taxonomy (GTDB): domain Bacteria; phylum Bacillota; class Clostridia; order Lachnospirales; family Lachnospiraceae; genus VSOB01. The sequence continues at coordinate 1,630 of JAZNIP010000061.1, forward strand.
CTTACTCGCCGACCGATGACTGCCCCCGGCTTCGTTTTGTCCATTCCTTTTTTCATCCAAATACTCCGGATTTCCCCGTTGTACCTCCAACTTCGCCAGCTCCTCCATCGCCTTCAGCCCTGCCGGTGTACACGCCCATCCAAGTCCGAGCACATTGGCAATAATATTTGTGGAAATGTATTTTCTTGCCTTATGCTCCTTCGGTATGTCCGGAAACATAAACGATACAAAAGGACTGATTGCCTTTGTCCATCGGTCAATCAGTCCTGCTTTTTCCGCAATTTCCATCAGTCCCATCCAGAGTGCCATCACGCCAACCATCGTAATGCACAGATTAACCGCCTCTCTGGAAGAATCCAGAGCTGCTGCCGTCACCTCTGACATATGGCCGGTCAATGAACCGTAAATGATGCCGATGATAATCATGCTTCCCCAAATATAATTCAACATATATTTCATTCCTTTTTTATAAAATATATGCTTTATTTTCCTTTTTTAATAACCTTCCGAATCTGTAAAGCCTTGTCTAAAATGACAATATCTGCATACTTTCCGGCTTCAATACTTCCATAATCCGCAAACAATCCAATTGCCTTTGCGGGATTAACTGTCGCACACTTTATCGCACTTTCTAACGGAATCCGTGCCTCATTTACCGCATATCGCAAACAATCCATCAGATTCGTAGCCGAGCCGGCAATGGCTCCACCCTCCGTTAAGGTTGCGAGATTTCCCTTTACCGTTACCGCCAGCCCTCCAAGCGAATACTGTCCGTCTGCCATGCCTGTTGCCATCATACTGTCACTAATCAGCACGATTCTGTCATCTCCAAACATTTTAAAGGTCGTACGGATAACAGAAGGATGTACATGTATTCCATCACAAATCAATTCAACATAGCAGTCACTGTCACACGCTGCTCCGATAACCCCCGGTGCTCTGTGAGAAAAGCCCGGCATCGCATTATAGAGATGTGTTACCTGTTTTGCCCCTCTGTCAAAAGCCTCTTTTGCTGTATCGTAGTCCGCAGTAGTATGCGCCACAGAAATTGTCACCTTGTCATGACAGGCATCAATAAATTCCATTGCTCCCGGTTCTTCCGGTGCAACCGCGCACAGCCGGAATAATCCATCCGCAGCATTTTGCAGTCTGTCAAACATCTCTGCATCCGGTGTATGAATATATTTCGGATTCTGTGCCCCCTTTTTCTCCAGGGAAATAAAGGGTCCCTCCATATTGATTCCTACCAGCTCCGCACCTTCCGCATTCCCTGTGCGCTTGTACTGCGCTGCCGTTTTTGCAATCCGGAGCAAAGTGTCCTCACCAAGCGTCATTGTCGCCGGATTCATACTTGTAATTCCGTTTTCCAGCTCATATTTTGCCATAGCTGCTATGGCTTCCTGCGTGCCATCGCAAAAATCATAGCCCATACAGCCATGAAAATGCACATCCATTAATCCCGGAATGACATAGCAGCCCTCTGCATCCACCACTTCGGTATCCGCTGCACATTCCCCAACGATTCTTTCGCCTTCAATACAAATATCCCGTTTTGTAAATGTTCCATCCTGTCCAAAAACCAGTCCGCCTTTAATAACCATATAGCTCCTCCTTTTGGAATACTAAATAATCTTAGATAAAAACTCCTGCAATCTCGGATGCTTCGGATTTTCAAAAAAATCCTTTGGATTATTTTCTTCTTTAATAATACCCTCATCAATAAACAACACTCTTGTTCCCACTTCCTTTGCAAAGCCCATCTCGTGAGTAACAATAATCATGGTCATGCCCTCTTTTGCCAGATCAGACATAACGTTCAATACCTCTCCGACCATCTCAGGGTCAAGCGCGGAGGTAGGTTCATCAAACAAAATCACTTCCGGGCGCATTGCCAGAGAGCGCACTATGGCAATTCTCTGTTTCTGTCCGCCGGAAAGCTGTGCAGGGTACGCACCCGCCTTTTCCTCCAGACCAACTCTCTTTAGCAATGCCATTGCTTCGGCTTCTGCCTCTGCTTTTGACTTTTTTAAAAGCTTAATCGGTGCCAGAGTCAGATTTTCCAGTATGGTTTTATGCGGAAACAAATTAAAATGCTGAAATACCATTCCGATTTTCTGCCGGTATTTATTAATATCTGTCTTTTTGTCCGTAATATTCAAGCCTTCAAAAGAAATCGTTCCTCCTGTCGGCACCTCAAGCAGGTTCAGTGAACGAAGAAAGGTTGACTTACCGGAGCCGGACGGTCCTACGATTACTACGACTTCCCCTTTATGAATCTCTGTGCTGATATGATCCAGTACCAGATTTTCTCCAAATGCTTTGCATAAATTGTCTATTTGAAATAATACTTCACCATTAACGCTCACTTGTACGCAGTCTCCTTTCCAGTTTTCCTACCAGCCATGTCAGCACCATTACCATTGCCAGATAAATAATGGCTACTGCGATAAGCGGCATAAACGCTTCATAAGTACGGCTTCGAATAATATCTCCGCCCCTCGTCAAATCCATCAGACCGATGTACCCGCAGACCGATGTCTCCTTCAACAGCACAATAAATTCATTTGCCAGTGCCGGCAATACATTTTTAAATGCCTGTGGCATAATAATATACCACATCGTCTGTCCATAGCTAAATCCAAGACTGCGTCCTGCCTCCAGCTGTCCCGAATCAATGGACATAATACCGGAACGGACAATCTCCGCCACATAAGCACCGGGGTTAATACCAAATGCCAGTGTTGCCACGATAATTTTATTCATATCGTATTTTCCGAATACGACATAGCACATAATCATGAGCTGCACCATCATCGGTGTACCACGGATAATCGTCAGATATATATTACAAATCGCATTCAGAATTTTTCCTTTTCCTGTCTTATCATAGGTGGAACGTATGATTGCCACTAAAAAACCAAGCAAAATTCCCATAAGCACTGCCAAAAAGGTTATGAGCAGCGTATTGCCCAAGCCTTTTACCAAATACATATAGCGTTCATCCTTGATAAAGTTCGTATAAAAGCGTAACTTAAAATCTTCCACGTCTACACATCCTTTTCTCTTATTTATCTTTCTTATGAATAAAAAAACGAACCGTTACATTGTAACGATTCGTTTTCTGTAACCTATTCTATTATAATCGACAAACTATTTTCTTACAATAACAACCTGTGTAGAAGTTGCATAAGAATCAGTAAAATCAATGCTTGTAAGTCTGTCTTCCGTTACAGTCATACCTGCTGCACCGAAATCTGCCTTACCGGACTGTACTGCACTGATGATTGCATCAAATTCCATATCTTCGATTTTCAGCTCATAGCCTAATTTATCACAGATAGCTTTTGCCATCTCAGCATCAATACCAACGATTTCCGTTCCTTCATAGTATTCATACGGCTCAAACGCTGCATTAGTAGCCATTGTCAGAGTTCCGTTAGAGTAATCTACATCTACCGGAGATTCGTAAGGGCATGTTCCCTTTGTATCATCACCGATATAATTTGCTACAATCTGGTCAAGCACGCCTTCTGCTTTCAGCTCCTTTAAAGCCTCATTCATAGCTGCTGTCAGGTCTGCATTATCTTTGGATACGCAGATTGCATAATCTTCTACTGCAAAATCCTCTTCCAGAATGGTTAAGTCATCATTTTTCTCAACAAAGGCTTCTGCCGGCTGTCCGTCAATGATTACACAATCGATTTTTCCAAGCTTTAATGCCTGTACTGCATCTGCTGCTTTGTTGTAACGCTCAATGGTAGAACCCTCTGCTTCGTAATCACTGGCATAGATATCACCGGTTGTACCAAGCTGTACACCAATTTTCTTTCCCGGAAGGTCTTCCAGACTATTTACGGTATTCGGAATTGCTTCTGTCGCTGCCTCTGCTGCTGGAGCTTCTGTAGTCGCTGCTGCTTCTTCAGAACTGCCGCATGCTGCGAGAGATGCTGTCACACATATTGCCATAAGTAATGCTACTAATTTTTTCATATCTTTCTCCTCCTTTTATGAATCAAAATGTATAAATATACACCAGAACACTATTTTATCACGTTTTTTGGAAATTGCAACAAAAAACGCACCGACAAAGAAATCTTCCATCTTCATTGATGCGTTATTGTTTATTTTAAGTCATTTTTGAGACTTTACCATTCAATCAGGCAGGTTCCCCATGTAAGACCGCCGCCAAAGCCTGACATAATCACCTTATCACCCTTCTGCAGCATACCCTTTTGGTTTACCTCATCCAAAAGAACCGGTACACTTGCCGCAGACATGTTTCCGCAATGATCCAGACTGATTGGGAATTTGTCCAAATCTACCTTCAGTCGCTTTGCTACCGCCTGAATGATGCGGATATTCGCCTGATGCAGCAGGAAATATTTAATATCACTTGCCTGAAGTCCTGCTTCATCCAATACCTTCTGAATGGATGCCGGTACAGTTGTTACTGCAAATTTATATACCTCCTGACCGTCCATCTTTGTATAGCCGGGTACTTTATCGGTCTGAACAAGCGGATTATTGTTGGTTCTGTTAGGGCTGGAAAGCACCATTCCTTTTGCTCCGTCGGATCCCTGATCAAATGCAGTGATTCCTACCTCATCCGCTTTAACGACCGCTGCTCCCGCACCATCACCAAACAGCACGCAGGTACTTCTGTCACTCCAGTCCATAATCTTGGAAAGTGTCTCTGCACCGATAACCAATGCCGTTTTACACAGACCGCTACGCATATATGCCATTGCAGTATGCAGACTGAAAATAAAGCCTGAGCAGGCTGCATTAATATCAAATGCAACCGCATTGACTGCACCGATGCCTGCCTGCACCTCACAGGCGGTAGACGGTGTTGCATAATCGCCCGACAACGTTCCCACGATAATCATATCCAACTCCTCGGCTGTCACACCGGCATTTTCAAGTGCTCTTTTTGCCGCTTCAATAGAAAGGCTTGCTGTCGTTTCATCCTTTACGAGATGTCTTTCCCGGATTCCGGTTCTGCTGGAAATCCATTCATCGGAAGTATCCATAATCGTGGATAAATAATCATTTGTCACTACGGCTTTGGGAAGGCAGCTTCCTGTTCCAATTATTCTAGTTGTCATCTCTATCTCCATCTACTGTTTTTATCTCTATTTATCTGAACTCATCCATTATGTCTTTCACATGCTCAAGCTTCTCTGCCCGGTAAGCGTTGCTTCCGCAGAATAAAAGTGCTTCATCTACGTTGCCCACAGCCGCGTTTACCAATGCCTCCGTAATACAATACGGAGGTTCAGCAGGCTTGCATGTGCTTACACAGAGATGACATCTTCCGTGAGGAATCTGCCCCTCTTTTGCCCTCTTCATGAAAGGATTAAGAATTGCTCTTCCCG
>JAZNIP010000062.1:0-5283 GCA_045577575.1 Lachnospiraceae bacterium
AGCAGAGATGCCATGAATATGGAGGGCTTGTCGGAGGCGACTCTGGAAAAGTTTATCGGAAACGGATTTCTGCATCATTATTCGGATATTTTTCATCTGGAGCAATATCATGACCGGATTGTGGAGATGGAGGGATTCGGAGAAAAATCCTATCAAAATTTGATGGAGAGCATTAAGCAGGCAAGACATACTACTTTGCCACGACTGATTTACAGTCTGGGAATCGCCAACATCGGTCTGGCAAATGCAAAAATAATTTGTAAAGAGTTTGACTATAATCTGGAAGCGATGCAAAGTGCGGATGAGGAACGGCTGAGCAGCATTGATGGCATCGGAGAGGTGATTGCAGCGGCATTTTGTAACTATTTTAAGGAGGAGAAAAATCAGCGTGAATTAGAGCTTTTGCTGCCTGAGCTTGAAATTGCGGTGGAAAAGCAGGAGCAGGAAGAACAAACTTTACAAGGCAAGGTGTTTGTTGTAACAGGCAGCCTGCATTATTTTGCAAATCGGAATGCCTTAAAAGAGGAAATTGAGAAACGTGGCGGAAAGGTGACCGGAAGTGTTACTACCAAAACAGACGCATTGATTAATAATGATACACAGTCCTCTTCTTCTAAAAACAAAAAAGCAAAAGAACTTGGAATTCCGATTGTTTCAGAAGAAGAATTTCGGATACGGTATCTAAATATGTAAATTTTCTGAAAAGTAAGGAGCTCAATCCGAAAGTTGATTGAAGTGTCTAGAAATATGTGATATACTAAAAGCGTATTTATACACAAAATGGGAGTAGAGTGTTATGCCGATTAAAGTACAGAATGATCTTCCGGCGAAGGAGATTCTGGAAAATGAGAATATATTCGTTATGGACGAGAATCGTTCCATAGGACAGGATATTCGTCCGCTTCAGATTTGTATTTTGAATCTGATGCCGATTAAACAGGATACAGAGCTACAGTTGCTTAGAGCATTATCGAATACACCGTTGCAGATTAACATTACGTTTATGAAAATGAACAGTCATGTATCGCTTAATACATCGGTGACACATTTAAATAAATTTTATAATACTTTTGATGAGCTGAAGCATAATAAATATGATGGAATGATTATTACCGGAGCGCCGGTAGAACAGATTGATTTTGAAGAGGTGGACTACTGGAAAGAGCTTTGTGAGATTATGAATTGGAGCAAGAAGCATGTGACTTCCACCTTACATATCTGTTGGGGGGCACAGGCAGGTCTTTATTATCATTTCGGTATTCGTAAGCATTTGTTGTCAGAAAAGATGTTCGGACTGTTTGAACATAGAGTTATGAATCGAAGAGTACCGTTGGTCAGAGGCTTTGATGATATCTTTATGGCACCGCACAGCAGGCATACGTCGGTATCAAACGAAGACATTCATTCCTGTGAAGAACTGCAGGTGTTGGCAGAATCCGATAAAGCCGGTGTATACCTTTGCATGACCGAGGGTGGAAAGCAGATATTTGTTATGGGACATCCGGAGTATGACAGAGTGACCTTGCACAATGAATATATGCGTGACAGAGATAAGGGACTTGAAATTAAGCTTCCGGAAAACTACTACATAGAAAATGATTGGAAAAGGCGTCCAAATCTTCAGTGGCGTGCACACTGTAATACATTGTATTCAAATTGGTTGAATTATTATGTATATCAGATGACTCCGTTTGATTTGGAAAAAATAGGATGAAATTATGAGAAAAATTTTAAGTATTGTATCAATGGCATTACTCGGAACCGTACTTTTAGCTGGGTGTGGGGTAAAGTCGGAATCAGCACGAAAGTCTGATGAGCCTGTAACAATTACCTTTTGGCATTATTATAACGATGCTCAGAAAAACGGATTGGATAATATTGTTGCAGAATATAACGAGACAATCGGAAAAGAAAAGAATATAACGGTAGAAGCAGTAGGAGTTGGATCGATTGATGATATTACGACCAAAGTAGCGTCTGTATTAAAAAATCAAGAGGCGGGACTGGAAAAACCGAATATGTTTCTTGCTTATCGTGATACTTTGCAGGAAATACAAAAGGAGTCTCCGGATTCATTCTTGAATTATAAGGAGTATTTTACAGAAGAAGTGCTTTCCGGTTATTATCCTGATTTTCTGGAAGAAGGCGAATTCGGTGAGGCTTTGTATATTATGCCGGTGGCGAAATCCACAGAACTTTTATTTATGAATGAGACTATGCTGGATGAGTTTTTTAAGGAAAATACGCAGTATTCCGGAGCAGATTTGGAAACATGGGAATCCTTGGCGAAAATGGCAGAGGCATTTTATCAGTGGACAGATGCGAAAACACCGGATATCCCAAATGACGGAAAGGCATTGATGGGCTTAGACGGTTTTTCCAATTATTTTATTGCACAGCATAATGCATTAGGTGCGCCTATTTATGAGACCGGCGAAGATGGTGCGGTAACATTTACATTGGCAGAGGAAAATATTAAAAAGCTGTTTGAGAACTATTATATTCCGTTTACGAAAGGTTATTACGGCGGAAAAGAAAAGTATTGCTCCGACGATTTGCGTCAGGACAATTTATACGGTTATGTGGGCAGTGTATCCAGTGTATCCTATTTCCCGTCGACCGTATATGGCGCAGATGACAGTGAGATAGAGATAGAGATGGGAATTTATCCATACCCTTATTTTGAAGGAGCGGAAAAGACTGCGATTCAGCAGGGGGCAGGAATTGTTGCTTTAAAGGGAGAAGAAGCAGAAAATCAGGCAGTAGCTGATTTTATCAAATGGATATCGGAAGAAAAGGGAACGGTTTATGCGACAATGCTTTCTTACATGCCGACCAGTAAGGCGAGTGTAGAGGCAGGCGAATGGGATATTATTGAAAATGCAAATGTACGCAAGGCTGTGGAAATCGGTGCGCAGCAGGTAGTGGACTATCATATGGTGAGAGGGTTTGATTTTGAAGGTGCATATGAGGTTCGTATGAGTCTGGAGGATTATTTTAAGGCATATATTAAGCAGGGTAGAGAGGAATATTTAGCTTATTTGGAGTCCGGTATGACAGCCGAGGAGGCTGCTCAGGCTATGAATTATGATGAAAAATCAGCAGAATTTTATGAGGGAATTGTAGCTGTTTTTAAATAAAATTTAGATAGAAGCGATGACGAATGAAGAAAAAAGATTATTTGTTACGCAATAGAATAATAAGTGCGGTATTAGTTGCTGTATTTGCCCAAAGTTTGTTCTTTGGGCTTGTTCTGTTGTCTTTACAAGGTTTTACCGTTCTTTCCAGACAACCCTATGAAACAATGCAGGTGCGTCTGAAGGACAAAAATGATGTGATTTCCAGTACCTTAAATCATATTTATCTGGAGGGTGCAGGGCTGAAGCGTCAATTGAAAAAGACAGTGGGGGCAGTGGATGTGCACACCATGCTGGTTGATATGCTGAACAAAGCGGATTATTTGTCTGCTGTTATGTATATGAGTATGGCGGATAACGAGGGTGTGCATTATATAGATGCAGAGCCACAGGAATATTCTGTGGATGCAGCTGACATCAGTTGTGTTGTGGGGAATTCCCGCTCCGATCTTAAAGTTGGGATGTCAAATCAGTGGCGGAAAAAATTTATTCCTGAGAACTATGCTCAGGCACAAAAGCTGGCAGAGGTAAGGGAAGATGCCGAAGGCTGGTATTACAATGCAAAAGAGGATGCCTTTTATTATGTCATTTATATAGAAAGAGGTGCGGAAAGCAGTCTTGTTTTTCTGGAAATAAAAGAGCAGTATTTGAGCCAGATGTTTGTAGAAAACGGAGAAACGGCAGGCAGTATGCAGTTCTGGCTTGGCAATGAAAGCGGAGAGTTTTATGCAGGTGAACAGGAATTGCCTCCGGTTTCTGTGCTGGGGCATAATGCAGAGGCGGCAGAGCGGATTTCCTGGATATATGAAGGAGAAGAATATACCGGATATCGTCAGCCGGTAAAAATATATGGCAGCTTTGACGGCGGTCAGAATTTATATATTCAGGTGCTTGGAAGAAAAGCAGAGCTGCAGGCACCGGTTCGTGAAATGATGATTAAGATTGTGGTTGCATATGTATTTTCTATGGCAGTATGTTTGGTTGCATGCTGGAGCTCTACACTCATAATCTTAAAGCCGTTAAAGGAAATGTTGGAAAATATCAAAACTTTGAAGGGCAGAGTGATCCGTTTTAATGACGGTCAGGCAGTAGAAATTCAAAGCATCTACAATGCGTTGAATGATATGACAAAGCGATTGGAGGAAAGCTATTCCAGATATAATTTTACAATGGAAGAGGTAGAACAGAATCTTGGTAGCTTTTTATATCATAATGATACGATGATGACAGATATCAGCCGTTCGGTTGAGGAGATTTTGCGGATTCCTGCAGAGTACATTACAGTAGACCGGGAAATGTCTTTGGCGAACTGGGACAAAATTATTGACAGACTGACGCCGTTCAAGGAACTCAATGCTTATACCTTTACCGGTGAGGATGGCAATATTCGTTGTGTTTCTTTTAAGCAGAAGGATGAGGAGAACGGTGTTTTTGGTGTTGTTATGGATAAAACTGCGGAGTATCGTAAGATTAGTCAGTTGCGATTTGCTTCAGAGCATGACTTCCTCACAAAGCTGAACAATGCCTCCTATATTAAAGAGCATGGTGCAGAGCTTTTGAAAAAGCATAAAGGTGAAGTAAATGCGATGATGTTCTGTGACCTGGATAATTTAAAATATGTAAACGACCACTATGGTCACAGTATGGGTGATGCGTATATTGTGGCTATGGCGGATAAAATGAAGTGGTGTGCGGATATGCTTCAGCGTGAGATACCGGGAGTGGATGTTATTGCGGCGCGAATTTCAGGAGATGAATTTGCGATGCTGTTTACGGGATTTAAGACGAAAGAGCAAATAAAGGACGCACTTATTAACATGTATAAGCGCAAATGTTTTATCAGCCTTTCCGAAAGTGAAGAATACTCTGTGCGTGTATCGGTTGGTTTTGCTTATGAGAGCAAAAGCGCTGATTCCGTAGATAAGCTGTTGAAGTGTGCGGATATGGCAATGTATACGGTGAAGAGTAAGAGCAAAAATGGTATAGCGCTTTATGTGGATGATACACATTCAGAAGAAGTAGGCGTGATTGAGGAGAATATGCTTTGATAGTGAAAGCAAAAATATAGAAAGTATAAATGAAACCGGTAAAATAGGACAGCTATGTAGTGTAGTTGTCCTTTTTTGCTTTATAGGAAAGACCTTGT
>JAZNIP010000063.1:0-4767 GCA_045577575.1 Lachnospiraceae bacterium
CGTATTGGAAGGAAAACAGAAGCACATTTCTTTTTTATAAAACCTTTTAAATTATTATTTGTGCGCATAGTATTCCACAATCTTTTGCAGGAGTTCGACGGTCTTTTCCATAGACTGTATGCAGATATATTCGTATCTTCCGTGGAAGTTGTGACCACCGGTACCTAGATTGGGGCAGGGAATTCCCATGAAGGACAGTCTGGCTCCATCGGTTCCGCCGCGAATCGGACGAATGTCAGGGGTGATATCCAGTTCTTTCATGGCAAGAAGCGCATTGTCAATCAAATGTATGTGGGGAACAATTTGTTCCTTCATATTGTAGTAGGAATCTTCGATAGAAGCAGAGAAAAGAGGTTCGTTGTATTTCTCGTTTAGGAATGCTGCCGTTTTGCGGAAGCGTTCTTTTTTTGCCTCAAATTTTTCTCTGTCATGGTCTCGGATAATATAATGCATGACAGTCTGCTCGACACTTCCGTTTATATTTGTGGGATGGTAGAAGCCTTCATAGCCCTCTGTGTACATTGGATTTTCCATAGCAGGTAAAAGAGAATGAAATTCATATGCAAGCAGCAGAGCATTACGCATTTTGTTTTTAGCATCTCCCGGATGAACACTTTTACCGCGAACTGTCAGGGTGGCAGAGGCAGCATTGAAATTTTCGTATTCCAATTCACCCAACGCACCACCGTCAACCGTATAGGCAAAGTCTGCGCCAAAACGGGTAACGTCAAAATGATCCATACCGCATCCGATTTCTTCGTCGGGAGTAAAGGCAACACAAATTTTTCCATGTGGAATGTCTGATGAAGAAGATAATAGTGACATTAGTGTCATTATCTCTGCAATTCCGGCTTTATCATCAGCCCCAAGAAGTGTGGTGCCGTCTGTCACAATTAAATCCTTTCCGATATATCGTGTCAATTCCGGAAAATCAGATGGTTTTAGCGAGATGTCAAGAGTGTCATTCAACAAAATGTCATTACCGTCATAATTATATACAATGCGTGGAGTTACATGTTCTCCGCTGACCTCCGGGGAAGTATCCATATGAGCAAGAAAACCGATTGCAGGAACAGTATGGTTTTCCGGCAGATTGGAAGGAAGCGTAGCATAAACATAGCCATAGGCTTCATCAAGCACTGCAGTGACTTGAGGCATTGACTGCAGCTGGGCTGTCAGCAGACGGGCAAGGTCAAATTGACGCTTCGCACTGGGAAAAGTATCAGAGGATTCATCAGAAGTGGTGTGAATTTTTACATATTCCAAAAATAAATCAATGAGTTGGCTCATATAATACCTCCGTTTATGGGAAAATAAAATAACAGTCTGCCATAACTGGAATTACAGCAGACTGTGTAGTATGTTTAAACTTATAAAAGAGAAATTCCTTTTGCTTTCATTTCTGCCAAAACAGCCTCCGGCCAGAGAGAGCACTGTACTTCACCAATATGTGCTTTGCGCAGGAAGAACATGCAGATGCGGGACTGACCGATACCACCGCCGATGGTGTAAGGCAGTTCATCATTTAAAACTGCCTTTTGGAATGGCAATTCCGCACGTTCCGGACAGTTTGCTTTTTCAAGCTGCTCCTTTAAAGAGTCGGCATCTACACGAATACCCATAGAGGAAAGCTCCAGAGCGATATCCAAAACCGGATAATAAACAAGAATATCAGCATTTAAAGTCCAGTCATCATAGTCGGGGGCACGGCCGTCATGCCGCTGACCGGATTCCAGTTTATCGCCAATCTGCATGAGACAGACAGCGCCTTTTGCTTTTGTAATATAGTATTCCCGTTCTTTGGGAGTATAATCGGGGAACATATCCTCTAACTCTTGTGTGGTAATAAAGAAAATTTCATCCGGGAGAATTTCCTGAATATAATCGTATTGGATAGACATATATTTTTCCGTTTTTCTCAAAACCTTGTAAATGGTTCTGACCGTATCTTTCAGAGTGTCCATATTACGCTGTTCTTTTGAGATTACTTTTTCCCAGTCCCACTGGTCAACATAGATAGAATGAATATTGTCCGTCTCTTCATCTCGGCGGATGGCATCCATATCAGTATAAAGGCCTTTGCCCATGTGAAAATCATATTTTTTTAATGCGTATCGTTTCCATTTTGCGAGAGAATGTACAATTTCAGCAGGTGCATCCTCCTGTTCTTTAATGCCAAAGGAAACCGGACGCTCAACACCGTTTAAGTTGTCATTCAGTCCGGATGCCGGATCAACAAATAATGGTGCGGATACACGAAGCAGGTTTAGACGCTCAGCTAAAAGAGTTTGGAAAAAATCTTTTACTGTTTTGATACCAACCTGCGTTTCATAAAGATCCAAAGCAGAATGGTAGCTGTCAGGAATGATAGTCTTCATAAATTTTCATACCCTTTCTTTTAAGCTAATTGATATAGCCGATATTCACTATACTATTAAAAACCTTTTTTTTTATAATTGCAAGAAGAATAGTTAAAATTGTGAAAACTGCCGAAAATAGAAGATATGTTCGAAAAACACTTGTTCGATAATTGGGATGGTGATATGATAGGAGACACAGAGGAAGACGGAGTGAATGGTTGGAAATATATATAAGGTGGTATAAGTGTGAATTATCTTAGCCGGGAAGAGATGGGAATCAAAGAAAAACTTGGAATACTCAGTGATGCGGCAAAATATGATGTTGCCTGTACGAGTAGCGGGGTGGAGCGAAAAGGAAACGGAAGAGATATGGGAAATGCGGCGGCATCGGGTATTTGTCACAGCTTTAGTGCCGATGGCAGATGCATTTCTCTACTAAAAATATTAATGACGAATGAATGCATCTACGATTGCAAATATTGTATAAACCGTTGTTCCAATGATGTGCCAAGAGCAGTCTTTACTCCAGAGGAGATTTGTGAGTTAACGATACATTTTTACAGACGAAATTATATCGAAGGCCTTTTTTTGAGCTCAGGAATTATAGGCAATCCCAATATGACGATGGAGCTGCTTTACAGAACGCTGTTTTTACTAAGGCATCATTATCATTTTCAAGGATACATTCATGTGAAGGCTATTCCGGGAGCGGATGGCGAGTTGATACATAAAACAGGACTTTTGGCGGATCGTATGAGTGTGAATCTGGAGTTGCCGACCGCAGAAGGGCTTCGAACCCTGGCACCAAATAAGCATCGGAAAAAGATATTGACACCCATGCGTCAGATACAGACGGGAATTACAGCAAATAAAAATGAACTGACAGTATATAAACATGCTCCTAAGTTTGTTCCTGCAGGACAGTCTACCCAAGTGATTGTCGGTGCTACACCGGAGAGCGATTATCAGATTTTATCGGTAGCGGAAAGCTTATATCAGAAGTTTTCATTAAAAAGAGTATTTTATTCGGCATTTGTGCATGTGAATGATGACAAGGCATTACCTGCTCTGCCGGGAGGTCCGCCACTTCTGCGGGAGCATAGATTATATCAGGCAGACTGGCTTCTTCGATTTTATGGATTTACGGCAGATGAGCTGTTAAATGAAAAGAAACCTAATTTTAATATTTTGCTTGATCCGAAATGTGACTGGGCACTTGGACATTTGGAGCAGTTTCCGGTGGAAATACAGACTGCAGACTATGCTATGCTTTTGAGAGTGCCGGGAATTGGGGTGAAAAGTGCACTCAGAATTGTTCAGGCTCGGCGGAGTGCAAGATTAACCTTTGAAGATTTGAAAAAAATGGGGGTGGTGTTAAAGAGGGCACTCTATTTTATTACATGCAGAGGAAAGCAGATGTATCCGGTGCGCTTGGAGGAGGACTATATTACGAGAAATTTATTGTATGAAAAGGAACGGCTGCCTTTTGAAAAAAATCAGATTACCTATAAGCAGCTGTCTCTATTTGATGATTTCCATTATGGCAAACTACAGGGAAGTGAGGAAGATGTGTGGAAGAAAATATCCTGATTTGTGAAAATTGCATGGAGGGAATTTTTACTGCAATTTATGTTGCATATGAAAAGCATTACAGACCGGAAAAAACCATGATACAGACCTCGGAGGAGGAAAATTTGCGTTTGTTTGCAATATATGAAGTGATAGAGAGCGATGCACAAAAGAGCGAGAAGGTTATGAGAACCCTGCGTAAGCGATTTGGAGAGGAAGGCTTTTTGTTTTTCTGTCATGCACTTGCATCACAGGATGAACGTAAGGCAACAGTTGTTTACCGGACGATTGCAAAAGGACTTCGCCTTGCCTATCCGTTGGCCATTATGGACAGACATGCAGACCCGGATGTAAGTATAGTACATAAACTGAGACTTAATGCATGGCATGAGATACATCATTTATTTGGATTTTTACGATTCAGAGAATTAGAAAATCATATTTTATTTGCAGAAATTAAGCCCAAAAATGATGCGCTACCTTTTTTGGCAGACCATTTTGCAGATCGATTTCCGAATGAGCATTTTTTGATATATGATGAGGGAAGAAATTACTTTGCGGTACATGAGGCGGGGAGAAAGTGGTTTTTGGCAGAAAGTGCTTTGTTTGAAAAAGACAGCTTGACGGAAAGTAGAGAGGAGCAATTATATCAGGAACTGTTTCGGCACTTTTGTCATAAAATAGCGATAAAGGAACGCCGGAATATTGAACTGCAAAAAAGTATGCTTCCGCTCAGATTCCGCCCCTTTATGACAGAGTTTCGGAAAGAATAAAGAAAGAAATTGATAAATATTGTGAAAATACACAAAAAAATGGCGGGAGATAGCAAAAATACTAT
>JAZNIP010000064.1:0-2460 GCA_045577575.1 Lachnospiraceae bacterium
CATTTAAACGTGCATACCATCGGGGATTTGTATGAAATTTCCAGTGCCCTTCCGGCATTTTCTCTTCCGGTATTTCGTTTTGATACCGTAAGAAACGTTTTACCGGATGCATTTACCATTGCTATCTTAGCAGCTATCGAATCGCTGCTTTCCTGTGTCGTTTCCGACGGTATGATTGGAAGCAGACACCGTTCCAATATGGAGCTTATCGCTCAGGGAGCCGGAAACATTACCTCCTCTGTTTTCGGTGGAATTCCGGCAACCGGGGCAATTGCCAGAACTGCAGCAAATATCAAAAACGGAGGACGTACTCCGATTGCAGGTATGGTCCATGCCGTGACACTGTTGCTGATTCTCGCCGTACTGATGCCTTATGCGGCACTGATTCCGATGCCGGTTATTGCAGCCATTTTGTTTATGGTTGCCTATAACATGTCTGAGTGGAGAAAGTTCAAATATTTATTAAAGACCTCTCCAAAGAGCGATAATATTGTTTTGATAACAACCTTTGTTTTGACTGTTGTCTTTGACCTTGTTGTAGCTATCGAGATAGGTATTTTGCTGGCCGCTATTCTGTTTATGAAGCGTATGAGTGAGGAGACTGAGGTAGAGGGTTGGAAGTACATAGAAGAAGAGGATGATCCGGATAATGTTTCTTTGAAGGAGGTTCCGGCACATACAAAGGTATATGAAATCAACGGTCCTATGTTTTTTGCAGCAGCAGATAAGATTCTGTCCATTACATTGGATGAAGGAGATAAGTGTCTGGTGCTTCGTATGAGAAGCGTAAATGCCATTGACGCTACAGCGATGCATTCATTGGAGGAGCTTCTGGAAAAATGCAAAAAACGTGGGGTACAGATGATTTTGTCACATGTGAATGCACAGCCGCTTTCCATTATGGAAAAAGCCGGCTTTGTCGAAAAGGTAGGTAAGGACAATTTCTGTGCCCACATTGATGATGCACTACTGCGTGCGGCTAATTTATAGAACGGGAGAAAACAGATGGCTGAGCTTACGCCAATGATGCAGCAATATATTGAGACAAAACAGCAATATCCGGATTGCATTTTATTTTATCGACTGGGTGATTTTTACGAAATGTTTTTCGAGGATGCATTAACGGCATCCAAAGTATTGGAAATTACGCTGACCGGAAAAAATTGCGGACTGGAAGAGAGGGCACCAATGTGCGGAGTGCCTTATCATGCGGTTGAGGGCTATTTGAACAAGCTGGTTTCCCAGGGCTATAAGGTGGCTATCTGCGAGCAGGTGGAGGATCCCAAACTGACGAAGGGTATCGTTAAGAGGGAGGTTGTGCGAGTAGTAACCCCGGGAACCAATTTAAACGTACAGGCATTGGAAGAGGGAAAAAATAACTACCTGATGAGCATCGCATGGCTTTCCGGTAAAATCGGTATTTCTGTTGCGGATGTAACTACAGGTGACTATTCTCTGACAGAGGTAGAGGACGCACGAAAGCTTCTGGATGAAATTCATAAATATCTGCCGTCGGAAATCATATGCAACGATGCATTTCTGGTGAGCGGTGTTGATATAGAGGATTTAAAGGGCAGACTTGGAATTACGGTTTATGCTCTCGAAAACTTTTACTTTGATGAAGTCGGCTGTCGGAAATGCCTGGAAAGACATTTTAAGGTCAATACCTTAATCGGTCTGGGAATTGAGGATTTTCCAAACGGCATGATTGCTGCGGGTAGTCTGTTGCAATATCTGTATGAAAATCAAAAGACTTCATTGGAGCATTTTACACATCTGTATCCGTATCTGAGCAGTAAATATATGTTGCTTGACAGCTCTACAAGACGCAATCTGGAGTTAACGGAAACACTCCGTGAGAAACAGAAAAGAGGTTCTCTTTTGTGGGTACTGGATAAGACAAAAACCGCCATGGGAGCCCGCATGCTTCGCAGCTTTCTGGAGCAGCCGCTCATTGACCGCGAGGAGATGGAGCAGCGTCTGGATGCGGTGGAAGAACTGTGCAGCAATGCTGTGGAACGGGACGAAATAAGAGAATATTTAAATCCGGTTTATGATTTGGAACGACTGCTCGGCAAGGTCAGCTACAAGACTGCAAATCCGAGAGATTTTCTGGCACTGCAATCCTCCCTTTCCATGCTTCCGCATATTAAAACCGTGTTAGCAGATATGAAATCTCTTGCGTTACAGGAGATAGAAGGGCAGATTGATTCACTTGAGGACATTAGTGCCCTGATTGAAAATGCGATTGTGGAGGAGCCGCCTATTTCCATACGGGAGGGTGGTATCATCAGAGAAGGCTTTGATGCAGATATTGATACACTTCGTCATGCCAAAACCGAGGGTAAGACGTGGCTTGCGCAGTTGGAGGAGGAAGACCGAGAACGTACCGGAATCAAAAATCTGCGCATAAAATATAACAAAGTGTTCGGTTACTATTTTGAAGTAACCAATTCCTTT
>JAZNIP010000065.1:0-9180 GCA_045577575.1 Lachnospiraceae bacterium
TTATCAATCAGAGCAGCACCTGCTTTAATCAGAAAGAAACCGATAATTGCTGCTGCACCTGTAATGTCGCCACCCTGCATGGTAGCCGGAGACAATGCATATCCGATACCCATCAGGATACCGCATACCGGCAGACATGCTACAGGAAGCATCAAAGATTTTCCTAATTTCTGTAAATACTTCATCATAATTTACTACCCCTTTCTTTCCCTCTCATCCCGGCCTGGCTCCGGGATGCTATGTTCTTAATCTATGTGTTAAAGATTTTCTTTTAAGAATACCTCTAACTCCGCTTTTGCCGTATCCTCGTCTTCTCCTTCGATGATAAGCTCAATTTTATTGCCATGCTTTACACCGAGAGACATTACTCCCATGATACGCTTTGCATCTGCCGTTTTACCTGTTTCTGTGTTTTTAACGGTAATGCTGCTTTTAAATGCTGCTGCCTTCTTTACAAGGACTCCTGCCGGTCTTGCATGAAGTCCCATCGGGTCTGCTACTGCGTGCTCTAATGTGTACATAATCTTCTCTCCTTTATTTTTTATTTATCTGGTTATCCGATGCTACGGATTTTCTCACGAAGCTTTAAAATATAGGTTGGGGAAACGGACAGTTCATCCAATCCCATATCAAGAAAGGTTTCCGTTAAGGTATCGTCTGCTGCCAACTCGCCACAGATACCTACCCAGATACCTGCTTTATGACCGTTTTCAATCGTCATTTCAATCAATTTGAGTACCGCCGGATGATGCGCATCATAAAACGGCTCCAGCTTTTGATTCTGTCTGTCGATTGCAAGTGTATACTGTGTCAAATCGTTTGTTCCGATGCTGAAAAAATCCACTTCCTTTGCCAGCTCTCCACTGATTACGGCTGCTGCCGGCGTTTCAATCATAATTCCAAGCTCGGCATTTCCATATGCTATGCCTTCACTGCTCAGCTCAGCCTTTACCTCTTCCACAATGCCTTTGATTTTTCGTATCTCCTCTACAGAAATAATCATTGGGAACATAATGGACACTGTACCAAACGCTGCTGCCCGATAAATGGCACGAAGCTGGGTCTTAAACACCTGCGGCTGCATCAGGCAGATACGAATGGCACGATAGCCAAGAGCCGGATTTTCCTCTGCATCCAGTTCAAAATAATCCACGGTCTTATCTGCACCGATATCCAATGTACGAATAATTACTTTTTTGCCCTCCATACGGGACACAACCTCTTTGTATGCGGCAAACTGCTCTTCCTCGGTAGGAAAGGTATCTCTTCCGAGATACAAAAACTCACTGCGGAACAAGCCGATACCTCCGGCATCATTTTCCAGAACCTTTTCTACATCCTCGACGTTTCCCATATTGGCATACAGCTTAATGCTTCTGCCATCCTTGGTAATATTCTCTTTTCCGATAAGCTGTTTTAATTTTTCCTCTGCTTCCCGCAGCTTCGCCTGCTCGGCAGTTTTCTGCGCCAGAATTTCCTCATCCGGCTCTATCACAAGCATACCCTCTACTCCGTCCACAACAGCCGTTTTTCCGTGATATGCAGTCGTTATTTCTACATTTGTATTTACCAGTGACGGAATATTTAAGGAACGTGCCAATATTGCAGTATGAGAATTGGCTGAGCCGTATTTTGTCACAAACGCCAGAATTTTGGATTTATCCATCTGAATTGTCTCGCTTGGAGAAAGGTCATCCGCAATTACGATTACCGGTTCCTTTGTATGCAGCCCTGCTTCCTCTCTTCCCTCCAATATCCGCACCACTCTGCCGGAAATGTCAATAACATCCGCAGCTCTTGCATTCATATATTCGTCATCCATAGAAGCAAATACTGCCGAGAATTCTTCTCCTGTCACGGTTACTGCATACTCTGCATTAACCAGTTCCGTCCGTATGCGGTTTTCAATTGCCTCCAGATAATCCAAGTCATCCAGCATTATCTTGTGCACATCAAAAATCATGGCATTTTCTTCACCGACCTGCTCCAGTGCTTCCTGATAGAGCACATCAAGCTGCTCCTGTGCTCTCACTCTTGCTGCTTCAAATCGTGCCATTTCCGCATCGGCATCCGTAATGGACTGCTTCGTCCAACTGCTTTCTTTTTTCTCAATCACATATAATGCTCCGATTGCGATTCCCTTTAATACACTTTTCCCGTTATAGCGTTCCATCTTCCCCTCCCTTTTATAACTTAATTCGTAATACCGTATCTCCCTGTACTACCTCTTTTTCGGTATCTGCTGTTACCTCTTTATAATCCCCGCTGTTGCATATCAAAACCGGAGTAATCGTATTATAGCCTGCCGCTGCAATTGCCTCGATATCAGCCTCCAGAAGCAAATCGCCTTTTTTGACCTTTGCTCCCTCCTGCACATGTACCTTATAATGCTCTCCCTTGAGATTTACAGTATCCAGTCCGACATGAATCAATATTTCCACACCTTCTCCGGTCGTAACTCCGATTGCATGCAGTGTAGGAAATACCGTACTGATGCTGCCGTCCGCAGGTGCATAAAATTTGCCCTCCGTCGGTTTTACCGCAACTCCCTTCCCCAGAATCTCCTCACTAAATGTAGGATCCGGTACTGTCTGGATTCTCACACATCTTCCTGCCACAGGTGATGCTACCTCCAACTCACTTTTCTTAAATAATCCGTCAAATAAACCCATGCTGTGTTCCTCCTTTACTCCCTGTAAAGATCTTCTATTCTTTTTAAATAAACTGCCAGATACAACTGCTCTTCCTCTGTCATCCTGCAGCTATATTCCTGCTCCACTGTCTCTGCTACCTTCCTCGCCGTACCGACTGCCAGAGGACACTCTGCTGCCAAAAACGCAGTCAGCCGTTCATCCCCCTTTTCCTTTAGGGGCTGCAGCATCCGCCCCCGATATGCCATAAACTTCAGCTCCGACAGCAGCCAGTCTCTTTCCAGACTTTCCATCTGCAACACAGGATATGCCTCTGTTACAACCTCTTCCATCTTACTGATTACGTTTGTCATTACCCATGCATCCCGCACCTTTAGGTTAAATTCTGCATTGACCAGATGCAGAGCTATGGATGCCGCTTCATCATCCGGCAACCTAATTCCGGTTTTCTTTTTGATAAGCTCAAGTGCCTGCAAGCCCACCTGATATTCTGCTGTATAAAAACGTTTGATTTCATTATGCAACGCATTGGAAAAAAACATCCCGTCCTTATACCGCTCAAGTGCAAAGCTGATATGATCCGTCAGGGTAATATAAACATTCTCATTTAATTCCGCCCCAAGCGAGCTTTTTGCATGAGAGATAATTTCATTGGAAACCTGTACATACTCCATCGGAAGCTTTGCCAGCAAATTTTTAAACTTTGCCAACGCCTCTTCGTTTTCCATGCGAAAAATCTTTTCAATTTTTTGCTCTTCGACGCTCTCTCCCTTTTTTCTACCGAAGCCGATTCCGCTTCCCATTATGACGATTTCCATACCGTCTGCGTCTATGGAGCTGACTACATTATTGTTTATGATTCTCTCAATAATCATTTTTTATCCCTTTCCTGCCTTCATGCCCCATTTATTATCCTTACTTTCTGTTTCTTACCAAAGGCAAGCCCTTTGAATTAAAAAAAACCAAATTTCATAAATCAACCATCAGCCTGATTAACTTATAAAATCTGGTTTTGCCTGTTTCCAGTAACAATCCTTCATTCATATAAGATTCATATTGTTATTCTTCGCTTTTATCATATCAATCACTCCCGTTTCTGTCAATCTCTATCTTGTAATTTTGTTCCTTTTTGACCATTTTACCATTTCCAAATTATGCATATTGCACAACACTTATATTTTGTATAGATTTTTCCTTACTTGTAAATGCTAACTAATATTTTGAAAATGCGCTGTGAAAGGATATTTTATGAAGCTTTCGAATTCTTTAGAAGAAAATATCAAAGAGGCTTATCACATTTTTCCCATCGGAAAAAGTTTCGACCTGATTACAAGAAATCTGCGGCTTGGAGAAACAAAAGCATGGTTTCTTGCCATTAACGGCATGTGCCGCACGGAAGTGCTTCAGGAAATCTTTTCTGATTTGCAAAATCCTCTTTTTACAAAAGGGCATTCCATCGAAAACCTGTCCCTCTACATGGCATCCCGCATCGGCTATGCGCAGACGGAGCTGACTGACGACTGGGAACGTATCGTCTCTTCTCTGCTCAGTGGTCCTTCTGTTCTGTTTGTAGACGGTTTTTCCAGTGCCATTATTCTGGACACCCGTTCTTATCCTACCAGAAGTATTTCTGAGCCCGATACGGAACGTGTCACACTTGGCTCCCGGGACGGTTTTGTAGAAACAATGTTATTTAATACAAATCTTATCCGACGCAGAATCCGCAATCCACAGCTTACCTTTGCCATTCACAGTATCGGAACCGACAGCCGTACCGATGTTACCGTAGCGTATATCAACGGCTATGTAGACCCGCTTTTACTGCAAAAGCTGACTGACCGTTTAAACTCTCTGCCTGTTACGGCACTTACGATGGGCTCAAAAAGTCTGGAAGAGCTGCTTGTGCCAAAGAAATGGTATCATCCTCTTCCGAGCATTCAGCAGACACAGCGACCTGACGTCGCATGCAGTTATCTATTAGAAGGAAATATTTTAATTATTGTAGACAACTCTCCCTCTGTCCTCATTCTCCCCAGTACCATCTTTCAGTTTACCCAGAGCCCGGAGGATTACTACAAAAGCCCTTCCGTCGGAAGCTATAGCCGCCTGCTGCGATTTCTCTGTATTTTTATCAGCCTACTTCTTCTTCCTGCATTTCTGTTGATAGGCTGTTATTATCCTGACATTGCGGATTCTCTCTCCTTGTTTCCGGTAGAATACACTACCCCCGGCAGACTGTTTCTTTATGTATTATTTGCAGAGCTTGCCCTTGATTTGTTTCAATATTCTGCTTCACACAGTCCCAATTCCTATTCCGGTGCACTCTCCATCGTTGGCGGTCTGATTCTCAGCGACGTAGCCATTGATTTGCGCTGGGTTTCCTTAGAGGTCATGTTTTACGCTGCAGCTACCATGCTCTCCTCACTGGCACTGTCCAGTACCGCATTTGCCGAGGGTATCCGCTGCTATCGTCTGTTCCTGCTCATACTGACGGGCTGCTTTGGTTTTTGGGGCTTCGCAGCCGGAAGCATACTCGTTCTGATTTCCGTCCTGACCACCCCGACCTTTGCAGAAAAAAGCTTTTTCTGGCCGTTATATCCATTTAATAAAAAAGCCTTTTTCACTCTTCTTTTCCGGCATCCCACCCACAAAGCCCAACCGGGCAACATCTGGACACGGGAACGCAAAGAGACAGCACCGGACAAATAGCCGTGCTGTCTCATGTATTCAGGAAATTTCACCAAGTGGTCTTATCTGATATCCCATTTCCTCCCACTTAGTCAACAATTCATCCAAAATTTGTGCATTGGTCGCCGAAGTACTGTGCAACAGCACAATCGCTCCCGGATGAATTCTGCCAAGCAGCTTATCAAAAGCTTCTTCCTTGGTCGGCTGCTTATCTTCCAGCCAATCCACATAAGCAAGGCTCCAGAAAAAGGTTCGATATCCCATTTCCTTTGCCTGTTTTAATGTGGCATCACTATATTTTCCCTGCGGTGGACGATAAAACTTTGTCAGTTCCTTTCCGGTAATCTCACGATATTTTTCCTCCAGCATTTTCATTTCCGAAACAAATTCTTCGCTTGACTTTTTGGTCATATCAGGATGATGATAGGAATGATTTGCTACTGTATGTCCCTCCGCTTCCATCCTTTTCACAAGCTCCGGACTGCTTTCTAAATAATTACCCACAACAAAAAAGGTAGCAGACACCCGATGCTTTTTCAATGCATCCAAAATTGCCGGAGTATTTCCGTTTTCGAAGCCTGCATCAAAGGTCAAATAGATTACCTTTTCATCGGTATTTCCCACATACCACGCATCGTGTTCTGCAAGTTCCTGTGCACTTGTATTTCCGGTAGGCTTCTGGCCGTTTTCCCCAAAACCACCGAGTCCCCAATCCTTCGTCTCATGGGCAATGGCAGCAGTCTCCTTCCATGCGTTGACACTGCCTGCCAGTCCCGCCCCTATCATATACATCATAACAAACAAAAAACCGATTCGCGCCAGTACCTGATATTCCTTTACCATACTGTCTATCATCCTGCTTCTCTATCCTTTATCTCAATATATGCAACAGAGGGCATGGCTTAATCGCAAGTGTGGGGATTTTACAGGTTGAAATAATTAGCCGCCAACGGAATCGTCCTGCCGTTATACTCAATCCATTCAATATCATTTTGACAAATGGAAATACAATTATAGCTTTCTGTATCCAACATTCCGATAAGACCATCAATAAACATAACCGGTGTATAGCAGCCGTTTTCCTGCTCATAAAAATCACTGTCTGACACATATACCCAGCCATACGCCAGATTATTTTCATAATCGATACGCGCAGGAGATGGGGCGCAAGACGTCCGGGGGACGTCTGCTTTGCGCCGACCGAAGCGGAGCGAAGACCTTGAACTCTGGGTTCAAGGTCCGCTCTGCTTCTAATATAAAAAGAGTAGACCATAAGGTCTACTCTTTTTATGTTACCATGCAGGAGATGGGACTTGAACCCACACATAGTCACCTACGTCAGATTTTGAGTCTGATGCGTCTGCCATTCCGCCACTCCTGCTCAACGACAAGAGATATTATAACACATCATCTATCTGCCAGTCAATCTCTTTTAAACCATTTTCTTTTAAAAATTTATTTGTTTTACTAAACGGCCTACTTCCAAAAAATCCACGATATGCAGACAATGGACTGGGATGAGGTGCTTCCAATATCAAATGCTTCGGATTATGCAACATACTCTTTTTCATCTGCGCCGGCCTGCCCCACAAAATAAATACAATCGGCCTGTCCTGCTCATTTAAAATCCTTATGGCGGCATCCGTAAACTCCTCCCACCCAATACCACGATGGGAATTTGCCGCATGTGCTCTTACCGTCAGAACGGTATTCAACATAAGTACACCCTGCTCAGCCCATTTTACCAGATAACCGTTATTGGGAATCCTGCATCCCAAATCATCATGAAGCTCCTGATAAATATTTACAAGCGACGGCGGTATCTCCACATCCGGCTTTACGGAAAAGCAAAGACCATGTGCCTGTCCGTCATTGTGATACGGATCCTGCCCCAGTATTACTACCTTTACCTCATTCAACGGTGTCAAATGAAATGCATTAAAAATATCATCCGCTGCCGGAAATATTTTTCTGGAATTGTATTCCTCCACAATCCGTTTATGCAAATTACGATAATATTCTTTTGAAAATTCTGCCTTCAACGGCTCTAACCAATCATTCGAAATCGGTGGCATACTGTCCGCTCCTCTTCCTACAATCTAACCGATACGTCGCGTTTTCTCAAATATTCCTTTACTTCCCTGATTTCCAGCTCCTTATAATGGAACAAGGATGCCGCCAAAGTTGCATCTGCTTCTCCTTCCGTAAGCGCATCATAAAAATGTTCCAATTTCCCTGCTCCACCTGATGCAATCACCGGAATGGATACATTCTGTGAAATCAACTTTGTGAGTTCCAAATCATAGCCTGCCTTTGTTCCGTCACAATCCATACTTGTCAAAAGGATTTCACCGGCACCAAGCTTGTCCACTTTCATCGCCCACTCAATAGCATCAATTCCGACATCAATTCTGCCGCCGTTTTTATATATATTCCAACCTAAGCCGTCTGCTCTCCGTCTTGCATCAATGGCGACTACCACACACTGACTTCCAAACTTATCTGCTGCTTCGCTAATCAGCTCCGGCCGATTAATTGCAGAGGAATTAATGGAAATCTTATCAGCACCCTCGCGGAGAATGGCTTTAAAATCATCTACAGTACGAATCCCGCCTCCTACGGTAAACGGAATAAATACCTTTTCTGCTACCTTGCGCACCATATCGATTACCGTACTGCGCGCATCCGAGGATGCGGTAATGTCCAAAAATACAAGTTCATCCGCTCCTGCTTTATCGTAAGCAGCCGCAATCTCTACCGGGTCACCGGCATCCTGCAAATTTACAAAATTGACCCCTTTTACTACACGTCCGTTATTTACATCCAGACAGGGAATAATTCTTTTTGTATGCATTTATCTTTCCTCCCCACTCTGAACTGCAATAAAATTCTTTAATATCTGCATGCCTACCCCTGAGCTTTTCTCCGGGTGAAACTGGCATGCATATACATTGTCTTTTTCTACCGCTGCATGAATTGTCACGCCATACTCTGTTGTTGCTTTTATTATTTCCTCTTCCGCTGCCTGCAAATAGTAGGAATGCACGAAATATACATAAGAATCTTCTTTCAATCCGTGAAACAATACTCCGTCAGACGGAAATTTCAAAGAATTCCAACCAATATGCGGTATTTTTAGTCCGGGAGCATCCGGTATTTTCACAATTTTTCCCGGAAGAATACCAAGCCCCCTGACGCCCTCACTTTCCTCGCTCGCCTCAAATAAGAGCTGAAGTCCGAGGCAAATGCCCAAAAAAGGGGTTTTTCTGTTTACTACCTCATGTATTACCTCTTCCAGACCATAGCTGCGGATTTTTTCCATTGCATCTCCAAATGCTCCAACTCCCGGAAGAATAACTTTATCTGCCTGTAATATCTCTTCACGCTTTCTTGTGACAATTACTTCTTCACCAAGATACTGCAATGCTTTTTCGACACTCCTGATATTTCCGGCATCATAATCAATAATTGCTATCATCTTCTATCCTCTTCTTCTGCTACCGGAATTTCCATGCCAAGAATCTGCAACAGTTCTTTTGTATACGCTACACTGTCTGTTTCTATTGCAAGTGTCTTTGCCTGTTCTTCCGAAACTCCATATTCTGATTGTAAAATACCAAGAATACTCAGGTAGCTATTTTTTACCGGTTCCGTTACACCATACTGTACTGCCTCATCCTGAATCTTTTGATACTTTCCTACTCCGCTGATTAATGCATGCAACTGTTCAAGCTCCATACCCTCCAGCTTTTTATAATTCTCATAAGAATCCAGTTTTCTCTCCATCTGGAGGCAAAGAGTCGCACCAAGTCGGATCGTAGCCATGTCGTTCTGTGAGCCA
>JAZNIP010000066.1:0-4394 GCA_045577575.1 Lachnospiraceae bacterium
GGTATTTCTTTTTTCTGTCCCGGATTTGAAGGAACAAAGGAGGAAGCACTGAGATGGATTGCAGATAATCAGTTGTCGCCATCCGTGCTCGGACGCAGTGCATTTTGTGAAAGGATGCTTGCAAATGAAATCAAGCTTGGCTGTAAGCAATATCTGATATTTGGAGCAGGTTATGATACATTTGCTTATCGGAATGAAAATGAGAATGTCCGGGTGTTTGAATTGGATAGAGCGGAGCTATTGGCGGATAAAAAAATCCGATTGCAGTCAGGAGAAATTGATACGTCTCGGACAGAATATATTGACTGTGATTTTGAAGAACAGGATTGGCGAAAGGTGCTTTCTGACAGTTCTTATGATACAGATATTAAATCCTTTTGCAGCATGCTTGGACTCAGCTATTACATGACAAAGAGTGGTTTTGAGAATCTGCTGCATCAGAGCGCCGAAATGCTTTCCGAAGGAAGTTCCATTGTATTTGACTATCCCATGCAGGAAGGCGGCATGGAAACAAAGAAAAATGAAAAGCTGGCAGCGGCAGCAGGAGAAGCCATGAAATCAGCCTATACCTATGAGGAACTGGAAAAGATGCTGGAAAGCTGCGGACTTTTGATTTATGAGCATTTAAATGAGGAGGAAATGACAAAGCAGTATTTTGAAAAATATAATACATACTATCCGGAAAGAAAAATGTATGCACCAAAGGGCGTCGGATATTGTATGGCGGTAAAGAGATAATATATTAAGAAAGAAAACAGACCTTACTTTGGAAGAAGATTTGAATCAGAGAACGACTTCCAAAGTAAGGTCTTTTTTTTTGTTTTATAGAAAAAACCTTTAGGAAATATTTCCCATTTGTTAATAAAGTTTTAATAATTTATATATTTTTCCTTGCCATATGCAAAAATCTAATATAAAATGATAACATAGTGGTGAAAAGTGGTGAGAAGTGGTTTGAAGTGGTGGCAAATGTTCAAAATTACCAACCAATAAATCCAATCTTACATTTTCGTGGCAGACCGCTTATGGCAGGTGATAATTATGTTTATGGGAGAGTACAACCACACGATTGATGCAAAAGGCAGAGTCATTGTACCTTCCAAATTCCGGGAATCGTTAGGCGATGAGTTTGTTGTAACGAAGGGTTTGGATGGGTGCTTATTTGTGTACGATAATCGTGAGTGGACAGCATTCGAAGAAAAACTGAAATCACTGCCGATTACAAACAAAGATGCGAGAGCATTTGTCCGTTTCTTTCTGGCAGGAGCTGCCGGTGTAGAGGTGGACAAGCAGGGAAGAATATTATTACCGGGTTCCTTACGGGAATTTGCAGAGCTGACAAAGGATGTGGTACTCATCGGTGTCGGAAGCAGAATCGAAATCTGGAGCAAAGAGAGATGGGAAAGCGCCGCTTCCTTTGAAGATATGGACGATATTGCGGAGCATATGGCAGATTTGGGACTTGGTATATAAATAATATTTAAGAAACAAAGAGATTGAATACTGGGAACGCATATGGAATTTAAACATACATCGGTATTGCTTGAGGAAACAATTGAAAATCTGAATATCAGACCGGACGGTATTTATATGGACGGTACGCTGGGTGGCGGCGGACACAGCTACCATATTGCTAAGCAGCTTTCAAATGGTGGCAGATTGATTGGTATTGATCAGGATGATGCAGCTATTATGGCAGCGGGCGAGAGGCTTTCGGTGTTCGGGGAGCAAGTGACGATTGTCAGAAGCAATTATAAGGATGCAGACAAAGCACTTAGTGCACTTTCCGTAAGTGGTGTAGACGGTATTGTGTTGGATTTGGGAGTATCCTCTTATCAGCTCGATACATTGGAACGGGGATTTTCCTATAAATATGATACGGCATTGGATATGAGAATGGACAGGAGACAGACTCTGACTGCAAAGGAGATTGTCAACACCTATTCACAACAGGAGCTTTTCCGTATGATTCGGGATTACGGGGAAGATAAATTCGCACAGAATATTGCAAAGCATATTGTGGCAGCACGGGAAAAAGAAACTATCGAGACAACGGGACAACTGAACGAGATTATCAAAGCAGCGATTCCGGCTAAAATGAGAGTGGCCGGAGGGCATCCGTCTAAAAAGACCTTTCAGGCGATTCGGATTGCGTGCAACAGAGAGTTAGAAGTGCTGGAGGATTCTCTGGATATGATGATAGACCTGTTGAATCCGGGAGGAAGGCTTTGCATCATAACCTTCCATTCACTGGAGGATCGTATTGTAAAATCTGCATTTAAGAGAAACGAAAATCCATGTACCTGTCCGGCAGAGTTTCCGGTGTGTGTATGCGGAAAGAAGTCAAAGGGGAAAGTAATAACAAGAAAACCGATTTTACCAAGTGCAGAGGAAATGGAAAAAAATAAGCGCGCGAAGAGCGCAAAGCTAAGGGTATTTGAAAAGAGGGAATAAGAGATGGCCGTAAGGAGTCGAAGAAGACCGTACGAAAGCCGAAGAATGGGGAACAGTAACCTATATGTATATGGAAATACCGCAAGAGTTCTTGATGTAAGAGAAGCGATTCATGAAAAATCTAAGCGGGAACAGTATAATGCAGCCAGAAAGAATCGTGAACGGGCGATGCATATGAATCCGGGCTATGTATTGTTTTTGGCAGTTGCGATGATTATTTCCGCCTTTGTGTTAATAGGTTACATACGTCTACAGTCGGATATTACGAATAGTATTAATCATATTGCAGCACTGGAAAGTGAACTGAATGATTTAAAATTGTCCAATGATGAAGAATATAGCAGAATTGAAAGCAGTGTGAATCTGGAAGAAATTAAGCGGATTGCGATTACGGAGCTTGGCATGACATATGCAGGGGAAGGACAAATCGTAGAATATTCTTCGGAAGGCAGCGACTATGTCAGACAGGTTGCAGATATTCCGAATTAGGACAAGCAGGTGTTTTGAGTGAAAAGAAAGATACAACAAAGTAAATTTACAACGAAAATGCAAAAGAAGCTGGTAGTACTGTTTTTCTTCGTACTGTCAGCTTTCGTTGGATTGAGTGTAAGGCTTATTCGCATCAACCGTGATAACGGAGAGCAGTATAAGCGACAGGTGCTTTCTCAGCAAAGGTATGACAGTCGCGTCATTCCGTATAAGCGGGGAGACATTATAGATGCTAAGGGAACAAAGCTGGCAGTCAGTGAAAAGGTATACAATGTAATACTGGATGCCAAGCTGGTAGGAGAAAAGGAGGAATATCTGAATGATACCCTTCAGGCTTTGCAAAGCTGCTTTAAGCTAGATACTTCAGAGATTCGTGCCTATATTGCAGCCAATCCTACTTCCCAATATTATGTTTTGGCAAAAAAGCTTTCCTATGATGAAATCAGTCCCTTTGTGGAGTTGCAAAATGATAAGGCAAACAATCCTAACATCAAAGGAATTTGGTTTGAGGAAGAATATGAGAGAACCTATCCGAACGGAAGTATGGCCTGTGATGTCATCGGATTTACGGGAAAGGACAATACCGGAACATACGGCTTGGAGGAATATTATAACGATACTTTAAACGGAATTAACGGAAGAGAATACGGATATCTGAATGACGATTCGACTTTGGAAAGAACGACGAAGGCAGCCATAGACGGTAATACAATTGTAACAACCATTGATGCGAACATTCAAAGCATTGTAGAAAAATATTTGAAAAAATTTAACGAGGACAACAAAAACGTAGCAAGAGAAGGAAACGGAGCTCAGAATATCGGCTGCATTATGATGGATGTAAACAGCGGCGAAATTCTTGCTATGGCAAGTTATCCGAACTATGATTTAAATGATACAAAAAATCCAAAGGCATTATTGGGAATGAATAAATTGGATGCGGATGGAAAAGCTACAGAGGAGATTATTACACAGCCGATGCTGAATACAATGGATGATGATACCTTGTATGCAAATTTAAATTCCCTGTGGAAAAATTTCTGTATTACGAGTACTTATGAGCCGGGGTCTACCGCAAAACCGTTTACTGTAGCAACCGGATTGGAATGCGGCAAGCTGACAGGAAATGAAACTTATTTCTGTGGCGGACATTTAACCTATGGCGGACATAAAATTCATTGCCATAACCGACTTGGTGACGGTATGCTGACCGTACAGGAGGCAGTGGAAAAATCATGTAACGTGGCACTCATGCAGATGGGTGATGCAATCGGAAAAAACAATTTCCTGACATTTCAGCAGCTTTATAACTGGGGCTTAAAAACAAATATTGACTTGGCGGGTGAGGCAAGAACAGCAGGACTTGTTTATAACAGTACAAGCATGGGTGAGGCCGAGCTTGCGACCTCTACCTTTGGGCAGGGCTTTAATACGACAATGATACAGATGAT
>JAZNIP010000067.1:0-4372 GCA_045577575.1 Lachnospiraceae bacterium
CAGGATACCATTTTATTTGAGTTAGCTGATTATCTCACCAAATGGTTGCTGCAGCATATTTTAAACACAGACAAACAAATGATAAACGAAATTGAAGCAGCCAAATAGCTGCTTCTTTTTTCTATTTCATTTACAAGAAAAACATTTCCATCTGCCAGCTCTCCCGCACAAAATTCATTATCTGCTCTTTGGTGCAGGACGCGGATCCCTGCATCATATTTTCTCTTCCGCCTCCCTTTGCATTGCAGCCTTCTTTAAATTCCTTTCCGAGCTTTTCAATTAAACCGCTCTTTTGTCCCAGCACAAACTTATATCCGCTTGATTCGTCACCCGTAAAAACGAGTACAATTTCATTTTTCGAAAGCAACATATCACAAAGTATACGAATCTCAGTTCCATCCATATTTTGTGCCATTACACAAAGTCTTCCGCTTTTCGCCTGCAATGCCGCCGCCTTATATTGCAATAGCTCTTTTTTTAATTGACTCAGCTGCAGCTTCTGTTCGCCAAAGCCTTGCTGTAATTTTTCTACGGCATTTCCGATTAATTCCGGCTTTGCTGATAATAATGCTGTGATTTTCTGCACATTGTCTGTTTTTTTACGGTAATCCTCCAGTGCCTGCCAGCCAATTTGTAAAAAGATACGACTGCCCCCTTTATATTTTTCATTTCCAGTTACCTTAATGATGCCTATTTCACCGGTTCTGTTTACATGCGTACCACAACAGGCACAAATATCCGCATCCGGCACCTCCACAATACGGATATCTCCCTGCAAGGCCTTTTTGCTTCGATAATCAAGTATATCAAGCTCTTCTTTCGACGGATATCCGCAATGGACCTCCCGATTTTCAAAAACAGAACGATTCGCCTCCGTTTCTATCATCTGCATTTCTTCGTCATTTAACAAGCCGTCAAAATCAATCGTAATAAAATCCTTACCCATATGAAAACCAATATTGTTATATCCAAAATGCTTATGAATCAATCCCGAAAAAATATGTTCTCCCGTGTGCTGCTGCATATGACGAAACCGTCTGTCCCAATCCAGCTTCCCCACTACGCTTTCCCCAACCGCAATCGGTTTATCACAGATATGTATCACTTCTCCGGTTCTTTCCCTCACGTCAATGACCCTCATTTCATTCAGCCATCCCATATCCGCAGGCTGTCCACCGCCCTCCGGATAAAATGCCGTTTCCTCCAAGATTACCTCATATCCCTGTTTTCCCTGCTCGCAGGATACAACCCGACTTGTAAACTCTTTGCAATACGGATTTACATAAAATAATTTCTTTTGCATAATCGTTTCCCTCTTTATCCTTTTTCTCTGCATTTCTATGGCTTGCAGCAATTTATTCTATAATATTTTATTTTTTTCATTTTTTCTTTGACAAGT
This sequence comes from Lachnospiraceae bacterium, assembly GCA_045577575.1. GTDB lineage: Bacteria > Bacillota > Clostridia > Lachnospirales > Lachnospiraceae > VSOB01. Next base: position 1,400 of record JAZNIP010000067.1, read on the forward strand.
GAACAAATTTATTGTATCATATATTTCGGTAATTGCAATAAGTCAATAACGGCGCGTGGCTCAGTTTGGTAGAGCGCTGCGTTCGGGACGCAGAGGTCGCAGGTTCAAATCCTGTCGCGCCGATTAAAAAAGTTCTCATTCTTTTGGAATGGGAACTTTTTAATTTAAGCCAATGATTTGATTATTGATATACCTCCGCGCCTGCGCATACACTGTCCAGCTGAAAGGTTAGTAAATTGTTTATGCGCCTCTCAACAAGCTCATAAACGAAAACATCCGGCGCTTCTACTTCCAGCATTTCCGGCCGGTATGCTTTATAATGAACCATACAGCTTTCCTGAAAACGTGAACCCAGATAATCATCCATTGCATCTGCAAAGGAATCCCTAATCATAAAAAACTTCCGTTCATCCGCACCTTCACACTGATAACGGTAAGTTCCCAGCATATCATGCTCCTCCGTTTTTACTCCATAGATATCATAGCCGGATAATATAAAGTCTGCATCCGAATTTAACTGTTCTCTCATATGCAGCATATCTGCCAAATCACAAATGGTAGGCTCTGTCATTTCAATGCGCAGAGACGGTATCGGTGTCATATCTATTCCAAGCTCTGCAAGCAGTGCACTGCTTCCCACATAACCTCCTATTTCATTCCAGTGTGTATCCAGACGATAATATATGTTCTGACCATAAAGCTCTTTTGTATGCATTAAGTCATCATAGGGATATACGATTCGAATATCTGTATTTTCTTTCAAATACTCAATCAGCTGTTTTGTACGATACTCCTCTGCCGGTTCTCCAAAACAATCCGGCATCTTTTCCGGATATATCCTTTCCTTATTCGGAGCAATAAACAGCACAAACTCCATACCGTTTTCCTCTAACTCGGACTGTGCGGTACACAAATTATTTTGAATCTGCCGTAACTCTTCTTCGGTAAACAGATTCATTCCCTTATATGCTTCTATACAGTTATCGTCAAATATATTATTGTAAAACAACCATCCATCTTTTCCCGTTACCACCTCTCCGTGTGGTGATGAAAAAAACAGATAATATTTCAAACTGTTGTTCATTAAAATCAGCTTATCACGAAGCGGCAAATTATCATTAAAATACGCTTCATATTCTGCGGGATAGCTTTCTATTTTTTCAACAGAAAATTCCGGCTTTGTCACCGGCACTCTGTTTTCATAGCTTTCTTCTGTAGAATTCTTTGCCAGAATCGGCCCCATTACGGGAGTCAAATATATTACAATTATAAACATTATGATCCACAGCCATTGCTTTTTTTTCACAGCTCTCCTCCTCTAAAATCGAAAATAAATAAACGGATTATATGTATTACTTGCCAATGCAGAAATGCAAAGTACCAAAAGCACCGTACAATATCCAAGCTCCAAAAGAGAAAACTTCCATTTTAAGATAATTCCCGGAGTTTGTTTTTGCATTAGCCTTTGAACAACTCCCATACCAACCATCGCACAGACAAGCATAAATATAGTATACCCATCTAAAAATTCCCACACAGAATAATGGGACGCTATATACATCCACGGCAACAGCATTCGTTTTCCAAAATGCCATATCTGCCGCATACTTTCAATACGGAACAGCACCCATCCCAACACAACTGCGAAAAAGGTGTATAATCCTGCAAATACTTTATGTCTTTCAAGAAATTTTCCCCATCCGATTCTTTCAATAATCAAAAAAACACCATGATAAATCCCCCAAAAGATAAAATTGTAGCTGGCTCCATGCCAGATACCGGTAAGCAAAAATACGATACCAAGATTCACTAATGTTCGTATCTGTCCTTTACGGCTTCCTCCTAAAGGAATGTATACATATTCACGAAACCATGTGCTTAAAGAAATATGCCATCTACGCCAAAATTCTCGTATGGATAAGGAAGTGTATGGATAATTAAAGTTTTCATTAAATTCAAATCCAAACATTTTTCCAAGTCCGATTGCCATATCGGAGTAACCGGAAAAATCATAATAAATCTGAAATGTATAGAGAACAGCCGCCATCCAAGCCAAAGCACCTGTCATTTCATTTATATCCAATGCAAAAATCAAATCTGCACTTTTTGCCAATGTATTTGATACCAGAACTTTTTTTGCCAGTCCATAAATAAATCGTCGAATACCCTCTGCAAACCTTTCGCTTGTTATCGTTCTGTCTGCAATCTGTTCATTTACATCCCGATATTTTACAATCGGTCCGGCAATTAACTGTGGAAAAAACGAAATATAGAGTGCTAAATGGAGAATGTTTTTCTGAACCTTGCAATCTCCCCGATACACGTCAATCACATAGGACAAAGCCTGAAAGGTAAAAAAGGAAATTCCGATGGGTAGCGCAATGACAGGTATCGAAAAAGCCTCCTTCCTTATAGCCATATTTAGCGTTCTTATAATAAGTCCCCAATATTTATAATATCCGAGCAAGCTTAAGTTTATAATAACGGCGCCCCAGAGTACCAGCCGCCTATACGGTATTTTCGTAAGCAAAATGCCACAGCCCCAATTTAAAAAAATAGACAGTAGTATCAAAATAACATATTTCGGCTCTCCCCATGCATAAAAAAACAAGCTCGCCGTCAGCAAAAAAACATTTTGATATTTTATCTTTAAAAATCGGCTGACCATTAACACAATCGGTAAAAACAGCCACAAAAAAATCATCGAACTGAAAAGCATTACTTTTTCCTCTTATTTCGCATTCTATATTTTTTAAGTTTACCACGGACAAGGTTTGCTTGTCATCATTTTCTATCGATAACTCGCGGATGAGTTCGCATAATATTGTATCTGTTCGGCTACGCTCTATAATAAAATCAAATTATTTTATAAATCGGAGGTTTCTTATGAGTACAACATATCCAATCAAAGACAAAGTTACCCTAAATGAATTCAAAAAGTATTATCGTTTTCAAAACCCCAACCCGCGCAAC
>JAZNIP010000068.1:0-2668 GCA_045577575.1 Lachnospiraceae bacterium
AGAATTGCAAAAGCAATCCGCTCTGTTGTAAAAGCAGCATCATCGAAAGACAATAAGAAAGTGGATGTAGAAATCATCTAACAAGCAGGGACGATTCAGAAGAGTCGTCCTTGTATATTATATGGAGCTTTAGGCATGGAAGAATTACTGAAGGTAGGTGCGATTACATCGACACACGGTGTGCGTGGAGAGGTTAAAGTGTTTCCCACAACAGACGATGTAAGACGTTTTAAAAAATGTAAGGAACTGATACTGGATACTGGAAAAGAAAAAAAGACGCTGGAGATAGAGGGCGTTAAATTCTTTAAACAGTTTGTTATTTTGAAGTTTAAGGGTTATGATAGTATCAACGATATCGAAGCATACAAAGGCAAGGAATTATATGTTACGAGAGCCAATGCAGTCAGATTGAAAAAGGATGAATATTTTATTGCAGACTTAATCGGACTTACGGTATTGGATGAAGAAAAAACAGAAATCGGCACGTTAAAGGATGTTATTGAAACCGGTGCCAATGATGTGTACAGCGTAGAAACGAAAGAAGGAAAAGAAATCCTGTTTCCGGCGATTAAAGAATGCATTTTGAAGGTGGATATGGAAAACAGACAGATGCATGTGCATATTATGCCGGGACTTTTGGATTAAGAGATAATATATGAAATTTCATATTCTGACCCTGTTTCCGGAGATGGTGGATAGCTGTCTGGAAACAAGCATCTTAGGAAGAGCGGCAAAAAGCGGCTGCATTTCCTTTCATTCGGTCAATATTAGGGATTATACGCTTAACAAGCATAAAAAGGTGGATGATTATACTTATGGCGGTGGTGCGGGAATGCTCATGCAGGCACAGCCTGTTTATGATGCGTGGAAATCATTGCAGCCGAATGGTGGGAGGCTGCCGGATGAGGCAGAGATGGAAACAATGTATCTGCCGAAAAGAATTCGTACCATCTATGTAACTCCTCAGGGGCGCACCTTTACGCAGGAAATTGCAAAAGAATTGGCGCAGGAAGAAGAACTGATTTTTTTGTGCGGGCATTATGAGGGAATTGACGAGCGTGTATTGGAAGAGACAGTAACCGATTATATTTCTATCGGAGATTATGTGCTCACCGGAGGGGAGCTTCCGGCGATGGTTATGATAGATGCAGTAGCAAGACTGGTACCGGGAGTGCTACACAATGATGAATCGGCGCAAACGGAGAGCTTTCAGGATGGACTTTTGGAATATCCCCAATATTCCAGACCTCCGATATGGCATGAAAAGGAGGTGCCGGAGGTGCTTCTGTCAGGAAACCATAAGAAAATCGAAGAATGGCGTCTGGAGCAGTCCCTGATACGGACAAAGGAGCGCAGACCGGATTTGTATGAGGCTTATGTACAAACACATGAGTTGCCGAAAAAAAAGAAATCAAGAAGAAAATAAAAGAAAATACTTGCATTTATATAGTGAGTGTGATAAATTATTAATGTTGCGAAAGTGAGATGGTCCTCTGTTGCGTATATGCATTAAGAACGTCCGATGAAACAAGGAGGCACAACATGAACGAAATTATTAAAAGCATTGAAGCAGAACAGTTAAAAGCAGAAATCCAGGAATTTAACGTAGGTGATACCGTTAAAGTATATGGTAAAATCAAAGAAGGTAATCGTGAGAGAATTCAGGTTTTCGAAGGTACTGTACTGAAAAGACAGGGTGGAAGTAACCGTGAAACATTCACAGTAAGAAAAACTTCTAACGGCGTAGGTGTTGAAAAGACTTGGCCGTTGCATTCTCCTAACGTAGAGAAAATCGAAGTAGTAAGAAGAGGTAAGGTAAGACGTGCGAAACTGAACTACTTAAGAGATCGCGTTGGTAAGAAAGCAAAAGTAAAAGAATTAGTAAAATAAGAGTTTTGAAAACAGGGGCAGCGATATGGTTGCCCCGTTTTTGTTGTACAGGAAGTCTTGTCCGCTTGTATTTTTCGTGATAAGATTGCACTGGAGGCAGATGTGGTATGGGCAGGAAAAAGGGCTTAAGTTTTTATCATAAAAAGAAGAAGATAAGCAGTGCGGCTCTAAGAGAGATTGCGCAGTGGTTTTTTCTTGTATTTACTGCGGTTTTGATTGCGACCGTGCTTGTTTTTTCAATTGGAATGAGGACGAGTGTTATCGGAGTCTCAATGGAGCCCGGATTGTATAACGGGCAGGAGATTTTGATTAATCACCTGATTTATAAATTTGTTAATCCGAATCGGGGGGATGTAGTTGTGTTTTTACCGAATGGCAACCAGAACACTCACTACTATGTAAAGAGAGTCGTAGGATTGCCGGGAGAGACAATTCAGATACGGGATGAAAGATTGTATGTGAACGGAGTGCTTGCAGAGGAGGATGAAAGCTACGATAAGATGGCAGATGCAGGGATTGCGGAGAATGAAATTACACTCGGAATCGATGAATATTTTGTTTTAGGAGATAACCGCAATAACAGTGAGGATAGCCGTTCGGGTAATATAGGACCGATAAAAAGGGATGATATTACGGGAAAAGCATGGTTTCATATGGCTTCCGCAGGAAGTGGTATGGGATTTATAAAATAAAGGGAAGTATGCTGCAGTTGATATAAGGGTGGCAGGAATAGGAAAGGTAGCAGGATGAATTATCAATGGTATCCCGGTCATATGAC
>JAZNIP010000069.1:0-4631 GCA_045577575.1 Lachnospiraceae bacterium
AGGTCGTCTACCCAGTAGATTTTAGCCAGTGTATCGGTAAGCGGCAGGCCTACTGCGGCACCTGCAGGAGATACATGCTTAAAAGAAGCAGCTGCCGGAAGTCCGGTAGCCTGTTTTAATTCCTTAACAAGCTGCCAGCCGTTAAATGCATCTAAAAAATTAATATAACCCGGTTTTCCGGATAATACCTTGATTGGCAGTTCAGAACCGTCCTTCATAAAAATTCTGGAAGGTTTCTGGTTGGGGTTGCAGCCGTATTTTAATTCTAATTCATTCATTTTCAAATTCCTCTCTCAACATAAAAATGGATTTTTCTCCATACTATTTGTTTTTGTTAATGATTCTTGTATCCCAGAGACCGGTTGTAATATCAATATAACGTACAAACAGAGAAACTTTATTTTCCTCATTTAAGCTGTTCCAAAGAGTATCTGCAAAAGCATCGATATCTTCATTGATTTCCACTAATTTGGGTTCTCCTTCAAAGCTTGGAAGCGGATTGCCATCGCACATATAAGTATGAATGAAATGTCCCTCTCCTGCTTTCGGATTCTCGTAAGCAAAGGTATAACGATGGCAGGAATCAGGGTCTCCGTTGTTGCTCTTTAAAATAGACATTGCATAGTTGTAATTTCCGTTCTCTACATTCATCATACCGGAAATACGAGGTGTATAGTTTGGCTCATCCGGCTCAAATTCACGGCTTCTGAGCGACTGTTCAAAGGTAAGCTGTTTGTCCATACCCGTATAAATCGTATCGGTCTGATCACCATTGGTTACAATCGTTGTGTTACCTAATACTCTGACAGGTGCATAAATGATTAAACTTGGGTCAATAAGCTTAGAGGGATCAAATGCCTGTGTGCGGATTCCGGTACCGTCTTCTACAAAAATACGGTTTCGGCTGTTTTCGCTTCTTCCCATAATGAAATATGCTGTTACGGCATATTTCCCATCTGCGGATTTCCCGATTACAATACCTCTTCCGGGATAAGAATTGGATGATAATTCAGCTTTCATAGTTGTCATTTTCATGCCTGTGTTCTCCTTTTCGTTTGAATCAATTATACCTCTGCTCACGATTGCCTTATTTTTACATTAAACAGATAAACTCTTCCCATGACTTAAAAAAACCGACAATCTGAGCGTAAAATCGCCCAGACGGTCGGCTTATCATTCATAGCTATACTTCCTTGTGGTCATTTCCACATTTCCGTCAGTCGTATATCCGATACATTGCTTACAAAAACAATCTATCGGTATGAACATAAAAATCATAGCATTATTTTTTTTTACTGGCAAGCAGTTTTTCTGCAAATTTTTATTTTACTTTGGAATAATCAATCTCCATATTCCATTTTTTCGAAATAATAAATAGAACAATTGCTAAAAGAGCCAGTGTGGCAATGATAGAAATGAGACCATTATTGACAATTCCCATAAGCAGATATCCTACTGCGCAACAGCCTGCGGCAACACCGGCATAAACTACCTGAGTCGATACATGATCAATATGATTGCATGCTGCTCCTGTGGAGGACAAAATCGTAGTATCTGAAATCGGCGAAATATGGTCACCAAATACAGCCCCTGCCAAGATAGAACCAAGTACAGGCATAATCAAATGTACTGTTGTCTCAGGAGTACAAATGGCTGCACCAATCGGAATAAGAAGTGCCATAGTTCCCCATGAGGTACCGGTTGCAAATCCCAAAAAGGATGCAACAAGAAATGTAATTGCCGGTAAAATAAATACCGGAAAGCTGCTGTTATTTACCAGATTTCCTACAAATCCACCTGTATTGAGATAGTCCACACTGCAGATACCTCCGATTGCCCATGCCAATATTAAAATGGTAAAGGCAGGAACCATAGATTTGATTCCATCCGTAATGCCGGACATGAACTCCTGGAAGGAAATAACCTTGCGAGGTATAAACAAAACAAAGGTAACAACAAGAGCTGCAAAGCTTCCGAGTACAAGTGACAGGGAAGAATCACAGTTACCAAAGGATTCCGTAAAGCTGCATTCACCGCTAAAGGCTCCACCGGTATATGCCATTGCAAGAATTGTAGCAACAATTAATACAAGAATCGGAATCACTAAATCATACACCTTGCCGTTTCCGGATACCGTACTGCTTTGTACTTCGTCCGACTGCACTTCGCCATTACCTGAGAACAAATCACCGTTTTCAATGGCATTCTTTTCAAATTTGCCCATTGGTCCAAAGTTCAAATTGGTAAGACAGATAATCACAATCATGACAATGTCGTAATGGCATATAAATTGTACGGAATCAGTTTAACAAAGGTTGACATACCGTTTCCGACACCTGCTTCCTCTATATAGGTTGCAACAGATGCACCCCAACTGGATACCGGAGCAATAATACAGACCGGAGCTGCTGTTGCATCCAACAGATATGCCAGCTTCGCACGGGAAATACGATGTTTATCCGTTACCGGACGCATAACCGTACCAACGGAAAGACAGTTGAAATAATCATCAATAAAAATCAGACAACCAAGAGCACAGGTCGCAAGGGATGCCCCTCTTCTGGAATTAATTTTCTGTACGGCCCAATTACCATATGCAGCAGAACCGCCGGCTTTTGTAATAACAACTACCAAAGCTCCTAGTAATCCCAGAAAAATTAAAATATTAACATTACCACCCATACGATCACCCATAATCGTAAAGGTATGCATTACCATATCAATGGGATTACCGTAGCTGTAAATCAAGGCTCCTGTTAAAATTCCGATAATCAATGAAGATATAACTTCTTTTGTAATTAAAGCCAGAATAATTGCTACCAGAGGTGGTACAATTGACAACCAGCCATAATTCACTTGTGCCAATGCTTCCATTGTGCTCTCTCCTTTTTCTTAATGTATTTTATATATTTTTCTCACATTTTTCTGTAGACAAAAACATAAGCAGGGTTCCTATTGCTGCAATTATTGTGGAAACAAACAGAGTAAACAAAATTCCTTTTCCATCTGTTAAAAATCCTCCTAACAGGCTGCCGAATATACTGCCGATGGTATTGGTGGCTGTCATAAGCGCCTGCCCCTTTGCCCGGTCACGCGGACGTATGAGACTGTTTGTATAATACACGGATGCAGGTACATGCAGTGCAAATCCGAATATCTGCATTGTTTGCGCCAGATATACACCTCCGATTCCGGTTGCCATAAGTGTAAGTGCCGCCTTTAATGTGAAAAAGACACCGGAAATTTTTAACAAAGTACCACTGGAAACCTTTCGTATCATATAACTGAATGCAATCATTGTCGGAAGCTCCAGTGCCGCAGCAATACCGGAAGCAATACCCATTTCCGTACTTCCTCCATTATGATGAACCATGACCTGATACATATAGTTATTCAATATGTTATGACAAACAAAAATAAGCGAAATACCTATGAGTAAAATCAAAAACTTACGATATTGCTTAAAAAACGGAAGCTCGGACGACTTGGCGTCCGCACAGTCTGCAATTTCCATAGATTGTGTTTGAACTTGTGAATGCTTGGCAATCGAAAATCGGAAAAAGTATGCAGAAAAAAATACAAGAACATAACAAAAAATGATTATTGCAGGAATTAAACTCTCGGAAAAACGTTCTATTAAGCCTCCGGCTACAAAAGATATGGCTGCATAGGAAATTGAGCCGATTCCCCTCGCAAGACCAAAGTTGACGGAAATCCCTCGATTGATATATTCCATACCTATCGCATTGACTAATGGAGTCAATATTTGTAATACCGCTAACAGCACACCATAAAACAATGCATACCATAAAAAACGTATTCCCGGCAGCATAATAATTGCGGCGCATGCCAACATAATAAGTGATGAAACAAGAATCAGTCCTCGTAATGTGATTTTTGAATCACCATCTGCCAGACCCGCTACTAACGGCTGTAATATGGTTGAGATTACCCCTGCGGTTGCAATCACAATGCCGATTTGTGAGGTCGTATAACCGTAGGCGAAAAGATATAGATTTGCATAACCGAACACAATGCAAAAACTCATCCAAAAGCTGCCCTGCAGACACGAATACTTTATTGTCGGAATATAAGAGTTCATTATTTATTTTTCTCCTCAAAATTCTGAACATACTGCGCAATTAACTTTACTGTGCCTTCAATACCAAGCAGGCTGCTGTTGATACACAGGTCATAGCTGTCCGCACGTCCCCATTTTTTCGAAGAATAATAATTATAATAGCTCTGTCTCTGCTTATCCTTTTTGATAATCATATCCTTCGCTTTTGCTTCATTTACAGCGTATTTTTCACTTATTCGTTTAATTCTGGCATCCTCATCCGCATAAATAAACAAATGAAGACTATTCGTAAAATCACTGAGTGCATAATCCGCACACCTGCCTACGATAACACAGGGACCCTCCTGAGCAATCTTTTTAATGGTATCAAATTGGGCAAGAAAGACCTTTTGGCTGATGGGCATATCAACAAAAGAAGATGCATTATATCCAAAAGAATAGGTATCCATCACGAGATTGTATAAAAAAGAACTAGTAGGACGCTCATCATGATTCACAAGCATTTCCTCACAAAATCCACTTTCCTTTGCAGCTCTGGATAACAGTTCTT
>JAZNIP010000070.1:0-9118 GCA_045577575.1 Lachnospiraceae bacterium
GAAAAATAGGAAATAGTACTCCTGCTCCGGTAAAGTAAGACGCTATTTCTTATATCCCCCTGCGATAAAGCATGAACGAATATACCGGCGGCACAATACAAATAGCAAGTACTACCGCCAACAGCAAAAGTTCCTGCCCGAAAAATGCATTTAGGATAATCGCAATCCCACCACACACACAAAGCCATCCTGCGAGTCTGTGTGTTTTATTCCAGTTTTCCTCACTGGAAAGTGTCCATTTCAGTCTGAAACCAACGGTACGATTCTGTCTGCTCTTTGGCAGATAATTTCCGATTCCGACAAATAAAATACCCACAAACAGATTTGCAAATCGCATAAAATCAACTTCCATGCCAAGCGCGTAACCATATGTGGCACCGCAGCAAATAAAAGAGCATAATGGACAAATCCATAAAACAAGCTTCTGCAGCCTTACACTGATATTCTGATGTCTCGGGTCCTTCTCCATCAGTAGCGCACATACAAGGTGTACGACTGCTAAAATTACCGGAATACCAAATACTGCCATCCCCTTACTGCTCCATCCGTTTGGTTCATTCTGTGTATTAAAATGAGTCGCTACCATATCCGGCAGCACCTTCCACAATGCAATACCCGCAAGCATCGGTAAAAGTGTGATGAGTGTTGTTACAATAATTAATTTTTTATGTTGTTTCATCATTTTTATTTTCCCCTTTCAAATCTGTCATCCAAAGCATGATTTCTTCCAATACGGAAGTGTTCAGCTCATAATAAATAAAATTTTTATTTTTCGTCTCTGTAATCAGCTCCGCATTTTTTAAAATTTTCAAGTGATATGACATGGTTGCTCCCGTCATATCAAAATGACTACCTATCTCCCCTGCTGACATTTTCCCCCTTTTCAGCATGGTCAGTATCTCCCGCCGTACCGGATCAGCCAATGCTTTAAAGGTCTCTGCAAATCCCATACACTCACCTCGCATCTATTTAGATTTTTTTCTAAATAGAATATAACATGCTTATTGCAAAAAAGCAAGGGCTATTTAGAAAAAAATCTAAATACCCCCTTCTATATCTTCCACATTTTACAAAAACACGCGGCTGATAAAAATTTCAATACCAATGGTAATCAATATAGCTCCGCCTATCACAGATGCCTTGCCGGAATACTTTGTTCCCACCTTTTTTCCAATCAAAACACCACTGGTACAGATTAAAAAAGTAACAGTTGCAATGAGCATGGAACAACAAAATGCCATCCACGCATTATAATCTGCTATGGTAAATCCTACGGAAAGGGCATCAATGGATGTGGCAATTCCCTGCACAAGCAACCCACAAAAGCCGATTGCAACACCTTCTCCTGATTCCTTGTTCCGAATTCCCTCAATGAGCATCTTGCCACCGATAAATGCTAAAAGCACCAGTGCTATCCACGGAATAAATTTTTCAAATATTTGAAAATAACGAAGAATCGTATGTACACAAAGCCATCCTGTCATAGGCATCAACGCCTGAAAAAAGGCAAATACTCCGGCAATACGCCCTATTTTTCTCAGCCTCATATCAGGCTCATTTAATCCGTTTGCTACCGATACCGAAAAAGCATCCATTGCCAAACCAACTCCAAGTAAGATACTTTTGGTAAAAAACGCTACGCTCCAATTCATTTTCGTCACTCCTGCTTCTCATAATCTTCTCATAAATCAAAAAATCCTAAGTATAACTATATGCTATACTTAGGAATATTCATTCATATGACCCGAAACCATGTATAGCAAATAAAGATATACATGAGTCTCGCAATTTAAAATAAGCCAGACCGGACGGTCAGTATGTTGACTTATTACGTTCTAAGAACGCTAGCTACTCCCTCATTGGATTTTACTGAAATATTTTATCAATTATAAAGGAATGTGTCAACTTAATTTATCAGAGTGCTCTATAGTCCACTTTCCATCAACTGATAACCAAGCAAATCCGCATAGGCATTCTCATCCTCATCATAAGCAATCATATTGGATAATACGACCACTACACGATTTGAAGCTTTGGAGAATCCCAAAAATGCCTGAAAACCAATTTCTTCTCCATCGTCATTTTCCATAGACAACTCACCATTGTGCCAAATCATATCATTTTCTTTATCAATCAACCAGAAATAACCACAGTCATAATCCTCTGTAAATTGACACAACGGCTCATGGGTCAGCTTTAAATGCGACAGTTCTTCCTGCATATGTAATCTGCCATATTCCAGCAAATCCATGACGTCTGATGTAATAGCACCTGCTCCCATCATTTCATCGCCGCTTTTCCAGTCCCAATAATTATCCAAGTCTCCTTTTCCGCCTACTTTGGTATTTTGCAATCCCAAGTCCTGTAATATATAAGCATTCATTGCCTCTTCATAGGTTTTCTGCTCACTTGCCGCTGCCACGCTTCCTGCAAGTGCTGCTCCAAAATTAGAATAATACGGCTCATAATCTGCTCCGATCAACTCCTGTTTTTCAAAAAGCTCAACCATCTGTTCTCTGTTAAATGCTGCCTCCGGGTTACTTTCCAATGCAGTCTCCCATTCATCTGCCAGTCCGCTCGTATGCGTTACAAGCTGCCTTATGGTAGGTATATAAATCAGCTCTGCAAATGACAGATGGCCTATTGGACTATCCAATTGCAGCTTTCCGTTCTCGACCTGCTTCGCAATCAATGAGCCGGTAAAGGTTTTGGTTACCGATCCGATGGCATATGTATGAAGCTCTTGCGGAAGCTCCTTACCGTTTTCTCCGAACACACGATACGCAGCTTCTCCATCTTCCCATACCCCCACAGTAACTACTGCCTCCGGTTTCTCCTGAGTCAGCACAGCAATGGTATCCTCATAGTCCTTCCCTGTATTTCCAAGCACAATATATGCGAATACCGCAATAACTGCCAATACCGGTATCATCACAAGCCATTTTTTGTATTTCATCCTTTGATCCCCTTCGCCTTAAATCCAATTCCCCAAACGGTTTCAATATAGTTTTCTTCACTATATTTCCTAATCTTATTTCTTATATTACTAATATGTACATTGATGGTTTTGTCCTCTCCCACATAATACTCATCCCATGCTTTTTCAAACAGCTCCTGCTTTGTGAAAACCTTGTTTGGATTCGAAAAGAGTAGCCAGATAATGTTATATTCCAGTCGGGTCAAGCCAATATCCGTATTCCGGATTCGAACGCACTTTGCATTATCATCAATCGTCAGTTCCCTACTAACGATTACCTGCTCCATTGCTTCTTTCTTTTGGTTTTTTTTAAGCTGAAGCCTGATTCTCGCAAGTACTTCGCGAACATCAAATGGTTTTACAATGTAATCATCTGCACCATTCACGAGGAGCTCTACTTTTTGCCCCATTTCGCTCTTAGCTGAAATAATAATAATCGGTATATCTGAGGTCTCCCTTATTTTCGCAAGCACCTCCTCACCATTTATTCCCGGCAGCATCAAATCCAGCAATACCAGATTAAAGCTATCCGTTTTAAAATGGAGCATTCCTTCTGTACCGGAAAAAGCCGGTACAATCTGATACCCTTCTTTTGATAGCATCTCGCAAAGCAATGCATTGATTTCATTATTATCCTCAATAATAAGAATCTTTTCCATATCTACGCCTTTCTGGGAAGCAATACTTCAATTCCAAAAAAGTCTTCCTCTGTAAATGCTCGGATTTCTCCTCCGATTGTCATAACAAGCTCCTTCGCAATCGAAAGTCCAAGTCCTGTTGAACCATTATTTCTTGATTTATCTCCACTGACAAATCTTTCAAACACATTGTTTATATCATCCGGCAACTGTTCATTCGTCTTATTTTTAAAACAAATGCAAATATTTTTTGTATCCATATCCATAGAAATGGAAAGCTCCTGAGTTCCATGTATCAACGCATTTTTTATAATGTTGAAAAAAATGCGGCGAACAGCCTTTTCATCCGCAATGATTTCCTGTTTTTCCTCTGGGATAAAAAACTTTGGTTCCATCCCGTTCTTTGTCATATCTTCATAAAATAAGAACACCGTTTCATACAAAATTTGCTGTACATCACAAACGCCAAGCTCTCCTATGCTTTGTCCGTCCTTTATCTTGAAATATGTAAAGAATTCTTCTAACATTTCCGCAAGTGCCTTCAAGCGACCGTTGATAACCGCCTGATATCTTTTCTTATTTTCCTCATTATCTGATTCACAATACATCTGAAAATATCCGCTGATGGAAGTGAGCGGTGTACGAATATCATGAGAAACATTTGTCACCATATCCATAAGCTTCTTTTCTTCTGTAAGCAGACGTAATTTTCGAAGTCTTTGTTCCTCTAACAGCTCATTTAGTTCATCCTGCAATGCCACCCATTCTTTTCCTCGAAGAGCAATGGCAATCTTATGATTCGTCTCTTCTTTTGTAAAATGCAGCTGTGTCCCAATGTCTTTCACCTGACGCTGATACAACAGGATATATAGGATGAGTATCATGATAATAATTGCCAGAAGCCCTTCCATAACTAAGTGAACCATCTTAACCTACTTGCCCTTTCGTGTCTTTTTACCAATGTTTCCGCAGTCGATTTATACATCTTTTTTCGAAAAAATCACACTGCCCATAACCATATACATAATGATACCAAATACCGCAGTCATTGTACACGAAAGAAAAGCTTCCGGCATCTCAACAGACATGCCACCGGTCGCAACAACAATCATTTTTTCCCCAAACATAAGAAAACGCGGTATTCCGAATCCGGCAAGCGCATCTTCTAACAACTTTACTCCAACCAAATGTGCTCCCGTACTGCCAAAAAATGCTAAAATCAAACCGATTGCCTGATTTCGAAATAATTCCATGTAGGCAAGCATGCATGCAGCAAACGCAATATGTAACAGTAACTGAATTGCTATCTCAGGAATAAGCAGTGCAATGGCACCGAATTCCAATTGCCCAACCGTACAAAGTACCGAAAAAATTGATACTGCGAAGCAAAGAGCCGAAAAAATACTAACCGGTACCAGCTTTGCTACAAACAGATAAAATTTTTTCTTCTTAGGTAATACGATATTTTTCAAATATCCGCTATTTTTCTCACCACCGGAAAACATAACGGCAAATACCGAAATTGCAATTAACAACAATCCACTATGCAGCACACCTTCCATTACCGCTGTCACGGTCGGATCCAGCATAGACGTGATTGTAAATCCAAAACCCTTCTCGGTTGCGTCTACACCCTGTTCCATCATAATTTCATATTCCAGACTGCTCTCATCCACATCTACCATGCCGATTGCAAAAATGCTGCTAACAACTGCTACCATTATAAGCCCGATGACAAATTTGCTCTTAATCAATCGATAAACATTCATTCTGATAAGATTCAGCATTCCTTTTCCCCCCCTTTTGTCATTTTCAAGAAAAATTCTTCCAACGTTTCATTATTCACTCTGAGCTCTGATACCGGAATATCTTTCATTACCAGAATCTTGTTGATTTCTCCGATTCTCTCCGTCTCATGGAATATGTGAATCGTTGTATCATTCATCACCTGATAGTTTGAAAAGCCATTTTCCTCCAACGCAAATGTAGCCCCCTTAACATCCGGTGTCATCAGTTCCACCTTTCTGGCACATTTTCTGTTTAATTCTTCTGCGGATACCTCCAGCAGCAATTGTCCTTTATCTATGATTCCATAATCCGTTACCAGCTTGGACAATTCTTCCAAAATATGACTGGAAATCATAATTGTCATATTCCATTCGCTATTCAATCTTCGAATCAACTCTCTGATTTCGATAATTCCCTGCGGATCCAATCCATTAATCGGTTCATCTAAAATAAGCAAATCCGGATTCCCGATTAATGCCAAACCAATTCCTAGTCGCTGTTTCATACCCAGGGAAAAATTTTTCGTTTTCTTTTTTCCTGCATCAGCAAGACCAACCAGCTCTAAAATTTTATCTACGGATTGTTTCTTGTACACTCCAATCCCTATTGCTTTCAGCTTTAAATTTTCAAAAGCCGTCATGTTACCATACACACCCGGATTTTCAATCAAAACACCAATCCTACCGATATTTAATTCATTCTCATTGAATTCTTTTCCAAAAAGTGTAATTTCTCCACTGGTAGGATTTGCAAGCCCGGATACCATTTTCATCAAGGTTGTTTTTCCGGCACCGTTCTTTCCGATAAGACCATAAATAGCTCCCTTTTTCACATGAATGGATACATCAGATACGGCACGCTGTTTCCCGTATTGCTTCGTCAGGCTGTTGGTCTGTAGTACAAATTGACTCATAGCTTCCTCCTTATTTTCTCTATGCCCTCTTTGCTGCTTTCTGAGCTAAGAATACCTGAATTTCATTTAGTAATCGCAAAGAAAAGGTTAAGAAATCGTAAAGTTTTTCATACAAAAAAAGAATCCGCTTGCGGACTCTTTTGCAAACTCTAATCTTTTCTTTCACTTCCCCAGAAAAACAGGGCTACCGTGCCCGGACCGGTGTGACTGCCGATGGTTGTTCCTATATTGAAAATCTCTACAGCTCCGTTCAGCTCGTGAAATGTCTCCTCGACCAGTCTCGCTACCGCCTGAGCATCCTCCGGGCAGGCAGAATGAGAGATATAGCATTTTTCGTTATAGGAAGCTCCATTCGCCGCATGCTCCTTCATTTTCTCAACAATTGCCTGCGTCACCTTTTTCTTTCCGCGAATTTTAAGTCTCGGTATCAGATGCCCGTTTGCATCTACATTCAGCAGTGGGCAGATGTTCAATACATTTCCGATCATCCCTGCCGTTTTGGAAATACGTCCTCCCTTAATAAAAAAAGACAAATCCGTGGAAAAGAACCAGTGATGCAAACGCAGTTTATTCGTCTCAGCCCAGTTATATAACTCATCTAAAGACATCCCGCCATCTCTCAGGTCTGCCAGTTTATCCATAAAAAGACCATAGCCCGAAGAAGCCGCCAAAGAGTCCACAATGTAAATGGTACGCTCCGGATATTTTTGTAAAAGCTCCTCCTTTGCAATGTTGGCAGAATTAAACACACCGGAAAGTCCTGAAGACAGGCTCAGGTGCAAAATATCCTTGCCCTCCTTTAAATAAGGCTCAAAAAACTCCATAAATTCCTCTGCATTTACCTGTGAGGTTTTGGTCTCTGCTCCGTTTGCCATTGCACGATAAAACTCTGCAAAGGACATGGATTTTCCCAAATCATCCAAATATGGTCTGCCATCTATTTCATAATGGAAACAGATATAAGGAATCTGTCTGTCTGCGAACTGCTGCTCTGACAAATCCGCCGTAGAGCAACAACTGATGATATAGCTATCCATCCTGACTCCTTTCTCAGAATCATTTCATATTATTTTATGCGCTTTCATTCACAATATTCTGCAGCCATGAATCGCTTCGTACCATGAAAAAGCCGATAACCACCTTAATGATTTCCGTAAACTGGACAAGGAAAAATACCAGTGTAATGGGTAAAGTAGTATATTTTGCAAGCAAGGTTGCAAACGGTATAATTAATACCCATGTATACGCACTGTCAAATAAAAAGGTAATAATCGTTTTGCCACCGGAACGAAGTGTAAAATAAGTTGCATGGCAAAAAGCACACAAGGGCATAACTGCCGCCGAAATTGTAATAAAGCTTTTTGCAAGCTGACGAATGCTTTCCTCGGTATTGTAAATATTAGGGAAAAAGCGTCCTATCAGCATCATAATAACCGATACGCCCATGCAGCATACTACACTGAAAAAAATCATCTTATTATCTGCATCTCTCGCTTCGTCTTTTTTGCCTGCTCCAAGAAGCTGTCCGACTACAATGGAAATACAGGAGCCAAGCTGCAAATAAACAATATTAAACAGATTCGTAATGGTAGAAGAAATATTCTGTGCAGCCACAACCTCAAGCCCTCTCACTGCATAGCACTGTACGATGGCTGCCATGCCGGATGCCCATAAAATCTCATTGATTAATAACGGCGTTCCTTTCACGGTAATATCCTTCAAAATGTGCTTCGGTATACGGGGACTTCTATATGCCCCCACAATATACGGATTGGTCTCACTGTTTTTGTGTGTCCATACGACTACAATGATACACTCCACAAAACGTGCAATGACCGTAGCAATAGCTGCTCCCTGTACCCCGAGCGCAGGTGCTCCAAATACACCGAAAATCAAAATATAGTCAAGTACCAGATTGGTAATAACTGCTGCTACTCCGGCAAGCATGGGCACAAGGGTCTGCCCGGTTTCTTTGATGGAGCTGATATAAGTTTGAGCAATCGCAAAAGGCAACACCCCTACCATCATAATTGCCAGATATTCTTTCCCATATTTTAGTGCCAGTGTAATATCTCCGACGCTTCCACTATCACTTAAATAAAGAGAAATCAGCTCTGTACCGTACCAACCGAATAAAAGAAGAACAATTCCGCAAATCAGGAAACTGGTATACACTTTATAACGAAATGCATATTTCTGACCCTCGTAATCGCCTTTTCCGTAATACTGTGTTCCAAAGATGCCGGCACCTGATACACCACCGAAAATGCAGATATTAAATACAAATATCAACTGATTGACAATCGCTACCCCTGACATCTGCTCTGTACCAATCTGCCCTACCATGATATTATCCAAAAAGCTGACAAAGCTGGTAATAGCATTCTGAATAATCATCGGAATGGCAAGATATAAAATATAACGGTAAAATTCCCTGTCACCGATAAATTTTTTCTTAAAATTTGTCCACATAATGTTCTCCTCATATCATATCTTAACAGGAGGACATAACGTTTCTCCTGTTTAGTTTGCCATAGAAGTAAGCTCTGCTTCCGTTATGGCAAACGGATAATTTTTTAATTTAGCCGGATTTGCAAGCACACTCTGCACGCTGACTGCCAACATTTCCTCACTAATCTCTACAATACCAAGTAATTCTCCCATAAACCGGCGGAAGGCTGTCGCACTGTCAAATCCAAGCAGAGCCACTGCTGCATCAGCCTCTTTTCTGTCCTGATAACTCTCTACATAACCGCCCAGAAACATACCTACTGCTCTTCCGTGCGGAATCCCCAGAGCATA
>JAZNIP010000071.1:0-2413 GCA_045577575.1 Lachnospiraceae bacterium
TACGATCCGACTTGCTTAAGGTGCTTTATGGTGGAATTTGTGGTAGTGATTTAGGGTCTTATCGTGGAACCTTTGCGTATTTCGATTATCCGCGAATTCCGGGACATGAGTTTTCGGCAGAAATTGTGGAGATTGATGAAAATGAGCAGGGTCTAAAGCCGGGGATGGTAGTAACCTGTAATCCGTATTTCAATTGTACATCCTGCTATTCCTGTTCGCACGGGGTAGTAAATGCATGCATGGACAATCAAACAATGGGGTGTCAACGAGACGGAGCGTTTTGTGAGTACATTACTATGCCTGTTGAAAGAATTTATGATGGACAGGGGCTGAGCGCAAAGGTGCTGGCTGCCATTGAACCGTTCTGCATCAGTTATCATGGTGTAAGCAGAGCGGAGGTAAAGGCAGGAGAAAGAGTTCTTGTGGTAGGTGCCGGTACAATTGGAGTGCTGGCAGCAATTGCGGCAAAGGCTGCGGGAGCAGAGGTATACATGGCTGATGTGGCGCAGGGCAAGCTGGACATGGCGAAGCAGTTCGGAATCGATGGTACGATTTTAAATACCTCCGAAGCGGTATTTGCTGAAAAGGTTGCAGAGATTACAGGAGGCAATGGCTTTGATGTAACAATTGAGGCAGTAGGACTTCCGTCTACATTCCAAAATTGTATTGATGCGGCATGCTTTGGCGGAAGAGTTGTGCTAATCGGAGTGGGTAAAAAGAATCTCGATTTTAACTTTACCTTGATACAGAAAAAGGAATTGACGATTCGTGGCTCTCGAAATGCATTGAAAAAGGATTTTATTGAGCTCATTGAGCTTGTAAAAAACGGTGGTGTACCGCTTGAAAAAATTATAACAAATATTTATCCGTTTGATGATGCGGCAAAAGCATTTGAAGATTTTTCGACAAACGGTAATGAAATGCTGAAGGTTATGCTTGATTTTTCAGCAATCTAAGTTTGGTGACAAAAAAATTATTATAAAACTAATTTAAGGGGGAAATGAAATCATGAAAATGAAAAAGGTATTGTCACTCGTATTAGTAGGTATCATGGCATTGTCTATGGTAGCCTGCGGAAACAAAGAAGAAGCAGCGGCTCCGGCAGCAGCACCTGCTGCAGCAGAAGCAGAAAAAACAGAAGAAGCAGCTCCGGTGGCAGCGGAAGAAGCAGCTCCGGCGGGCGAAGTAATTACACTTCAGGTTGCATTTGAAAACTCTTCAACAGAGCCTTTGGGACAGGCTTGGACAAAAGCTCAGGAAATCATCAAAGAGAAATCCGGTGGTGCAATGGCGATTGAAGTATATCCGGATTCCCAGCTTGGTGACAAATCTTCTCTGATTGATTCCATGCTTTTAGGTGAAAATGTATGTACATTGGCTGATGGTGCATTCTATGCTGATTACGGTGTGCCGGATTTCGGTATTGTATTCGGACCGTTCCTGTTTGATAACTGGGATCAGTGCTGGACATTAATCGAGTCTGACTGGTACAACGAGCAGTGTGCTAAGTTAGAGGAAAAAGGATTGAAAATTATTGCTTCCAACTGGGTATATGGCGAAAGACATACTATGACAAATGTGCCGGTTAATACAGTAGAAGACTTAAAGGGTCTGAAAATCAGAGTTCCTTCCAATGCAATTCAGTCAAAAGGCTTTGATGTACTTGGTGCAACCTCTACCGGTATGGCATTAGGTGATGTATATCAGGCATTGCAGACAAAGACAATTGATGGTGCAGAAAATCCGTTGGCAACACTATACGGAAGAAAGCTTCATGAAGTAGCTCCTTACCTGATTATGGACGGACATGTTAAAAACTTTACAACATGGGTATGCTCCGCTGACTGGTTCAATTCCTTAACACCGGAACAGCAACAGTGGTTAGTAGAAACAGCGCAGGAAGCAGGCGAGTACAACAACGAAGTACAGGCAGCTTCTGACGGAGAATACTTACAGATGCTCATCGACGAAGGCGTAACCGTAGTTGATCCTAGCGAAGAAGTAATTGCAGAGTTCAAGGCAAAAGCGCAGCCGTTCTATGATATGGGCAGCGAGTTTGGTTGGTCTGATGGATTATATGATACAGTAAGAGCAGCAATGGGTGCAAAATAATATATGATAAAAAGGTGAATAATTATGGAAAAAAAGGAAAATAAAGGGCTGACTGCCCTTGCAAATCTAGATTTCCTTGTAGCAGGTATTACACTCTCCCTGCTGATTGTTCTGACCTTTTTAGGAGTAATATGGCGCTATATTTTTAAAGCGCCATTTACTTGGTTAGAGGAAGTGCAGATGGCTTGCATGGTCTGGATTGTTTTTGGCGGTGCAGGTGCTGCATTCAGAACAGGAAATCATGTGGCAATCGAAATGGTGGTAGATTTATTACCTGCTAAATTACAGAAGGTAATGAGTG
>JAZNIP010000072.1:0-5027 GCA_045577575.1 Lachnospiraceae bacterium
AACCGGATATTATCGAAGACATGATTTATGAGAGCTGTCTTGTAAAAAAAGCCGTTGTGGAAAAAGATCCGACGGAGAAGGGCGAACGGGCACTTCTCAATTTCGGACATACACTTGGACATGCCATTGAAAAATACAAAAATTTTTCGATGCTTCATGGCGAATGTGTGGCACTTGGCTGTGTTACTGCAGCATACATTTCATGGAAACGGGAAATGCTTTCGGATGAGGAATTTTATGAAATCAGAGATATGTTTGTACCGTTTTCTCTGCCGATTAGCGTAAGTGATATCAATCCGCAGGAAATCATTGCGTTGACCAAAGCGGATAAAAAGATGGAGCATGGAAAAATTAAATTTATTTTACTGAAAAAAATCGGTAAGGCAGTAATTGACAATACGGTTACTGAGGAAGAAATGCAGGCAGCATTGCAGGAGATTTTATATTAAGAGATAAGGATAGAAAGGGCTACCAATGAACAAACAGAAAAAAAGATTATTATTAACCGATTTCCTCGGATTAATTGCGCTTGTATTGGCGGATCAGTTTACCAAGTACATTGCCGTTGTCCATTTAAAGGATCAGCCGGCGATTCCGATAATTCCGGATGTGCTGGAACTGAATTATCTGGAAAACAGAGGAGCGGCTTTCGGTATGCTTCAAAATCAGAAAATATTTTTTGTTTTTATTGCCGTCATTATTTTGGCATTGATTGTGTATGTGCTTTTTAAAATGCCGGAAAAGCGTAAATATACGATACTTCATGTATTACTTGTGCTGATTGCTTCGGGAGCTATCGGCAATATGATTGACCGACTCCGGTTGGATTACGTTGTGGATTTTATTTCCTTTGTACTCATACATTTTCCGATTTTTAATGTTGCCGACATCTATGTGACGGTTGCAACTACTGCACTTGTTGTTCTGCTTTTATTTGTTTACAAAGAAGAGGATTTGAATTTCCTGAGCTTTAAACAGACAAAATATCGGGAATTGAAGTAGTATATAAATAGGGGCTTAAATTATGGATACATTTACATTCTGCGTTACCGAAGAAATGGAGGACATCAGAATTGACAAATGTCTGATGGAGCTGATGGATACTCTTTCCCGCACTTATATTCAAAAATTGATTAAAGACGGAAAGGTGCTCGTAGGAGATACTCCGGTAAAGGCCAATTATAAAGTACGAACCGACGATATCCTAACGATATCGGTTCCGGAGGCAGTGGAGCCGGATATAAAGCCGGAAAATATTCCTTTGGAGGTTCTTTATGAGGATGAGGATGTACTCGTAGTAAATAAACCAAAGGGAATGGTTGTACATCCGGCAGCGGGGCATTATACAGGTACACTGGTAAACGCCCTGCTTTATTACTGCAAAGACAGTTTATCCGGTATCAATGGAATTTTACGTCCCGGAATTGTTCATCGCATAGACCGGGATACTACCGGATCACTCCTTGTCTGCAAAAATGATTTTGCACATTCGTCCATTGCGGAGCAGTTAAAAGAGCATTCCGTTACAAGGAGATATGTAGCTATCGTACATGGCTGTCTGAAAGAGGAAGAGGGAACCATTAACGCTCCTATTGGCAGGCATCCCACTGATAGAAAGAAAATGGCGGTTAATCCTGCAAACGGCAAGGAGGCAATCACTCATTATCGTGTGTTGAAGCGTTTTCGTGAGTATACCTATATAGAATGTCGGTTGGAAACAGGACGTACACATCAGATTCGCGTGCATATGGCGAGCATCGGACATCCGCTTTTAGGAGATGAGGTATATGCTCCGGGAAGAAAAAGCCGGTTTCATACAGAAGGTCAGACCCTTCATGCCAAGGTTTTAGGATTCATACATCCGAGAAGCGGAACATACATTGAGACAGAGGCACTTCTTCCAGCCTATTTTGAACATTTTTTACAGATTTTGGAGTAATGAGAAAATATCGTTCCAAAAGTATAAACTGTTTCTAAACAATCTTAAAATATTATGAAAAAACATTGAAATATGTATAACGATAATGCTATAATAGCCTTGTTGTTATATAGGAAGGATTTTGAGAATTTTTATGCAACAATACACAAGAGAACAGGCTGTTCAGCGTTTGCTGGAAAGCTATCGTGCTTATTATAATATAACGCTGTTCGAGGAAGAACAAAAGCCACTCACAGCTCTCTGTGAGTTTTTTGAGCATGCTGAGAAGTATGTCTTAACGCGAAAAGCAAATTTATGGTCTGCTGAAAGCGAAGAATTTCTGTATTTAATAGAAACAGAACACTTGACAAAAGATATATTTGAAAAATACCGTGACTATGCTTATGAAGACGGTATGGGAAGGGCACACATCGGACCGGGGCATATGTATACCTATATTACTCCAATTTTCGTTTGTGATACCTGCGATGAGGATGCCCGGCGTGCACTGAAAAAATGCCGCATTTATAAAAGTTTTCAATTTTCCCTACACGGATGGATGGACTTTCATACGGCTGTGTTGGAGCTTAATCATAACAATCTGATTACGACAAACGGCAGTGGAAAGTGTGTTGGGAAAGTTTTGAAAAATGTTTTATTCCAAAAGAAAAAGAAAAGGAGAAGATTTTTATGAACACATTAGTATTGTTGCTCATCTGTATGGTCGTACTTGTTTGTGGTTATATTTTCTACGGAAAATGGCTTTGCGAACAGTGGGGCGTAGGCGAGAGCAAAGAAGCAACACCTGCTCATACAATGGAAGACGGTGTTGACTATGTTCCTGCAAAAGCACCTGTTCTGATGGGACATCATTTTTCCTCTATCGCTGGTGCAGGTCCGATTACCGGACCGATTAATGCAGCTATGTTTGGTTGGCTGCCGGTAGTTCTTTGGATTTTAGTTGGTGGTATTTTCTTTGGTGGTGTACATGACTTTGGTGCATTATTTGCATCAGTTCGTCATAAAGGACAGTCCATCGGTGAAGTTATTTCTGCTAACATGAGCAAGAGAGCAAAAAGATTATTTATCATTTTCTCTTATTTAACACTGATTCTCGTTGTAGCTGCATTCGCATCCATCGTAGCAGGTACTTTCGGTGCTAAATATGACGAAGCTGGTGTTCTGGATATGGCAGCAAGTGCTTCCAATGCATCCGTTGCTATGGTATCCATACTGTTTATCTTAATTGCTATTGTATTCGGTTTTGCAGTATACCGTCGTAATGCGTCCATGGCAGTTGCATCTGTTCTCGGTGTACTGGCAATCGTATTAATCATGGCAGTTGGTATGAACTTCCATCCGTTGTATCTGTCTACCAATACATGGATGATTATTGTAGGTATCTATATTGCAGTAGCTTCTGTTGCTCCGGTATGGATTCTGTTGCAGCCTCGTGATTATCTGAGCTCTTTCTTACTTTATGCTATGCTGATTGTGGCATTTGTAGGTGTAATCGGTGCTCATCCGACAATCGGTGCTGAGTTCCCTGCATTTGCAGGTTTTGCTGTAGATAACGGAAACGGTGTACAGTACATTTTCCCGATTCTGTTTACAACCGTTGCTTGTGGTGCTATTTCCGGTTTCCATTCACTGGTTTCCTCCGGTACAACATCCAAGCAGCTTGACAAAGAAACAGATGCTAAACCAATCGCTTACGGCGGTATGTTATTAGAGTGTGTACTGGCTGTTTTAACAGTATGTGCTATTGCATATGCTAGACAGACAGGTCATACAGCTGGTGCTACAGATATCTTTGCCGGTGGTATCGCTGCAATGGTAGCTGCTATTCCTGGTATGGCAGGACTTGAAAACATCCTTTATACATTACTGGTACTTACATATTCTGCATTCTGTCTGACATCTCTGGATACAGCTACACGTCTTGCACGTTTCATGTTCCAGGAATTCTGGCTTGAGCCGGGACAGACAGCAAAAGATGTAAAAGATGGTTGGAAAAAAGTTATGGTTAATCCATACTTCGCAACTGGAATTACGGTCGTTCTTGGTGTTTTACTTGGTCTGAACGGTTATGGTAAGATTTGGGGTCTGTTTGGAGCTGCTAACCAGCTGCTTGCAGGACTTGGTCTTCTGGCTGTTGCTACATGGCTTGGTAATGCAGGAAAGAACAACAAAATGTTCTTATTCCCTATGGCATTCATGATGGTTGTTACAATCTGTTCTCTGATTATCACAATTATCAATCAGGCTGGTATCATCTCTGCCGGTGGTGCTGACTGGGGTCCTTATGCACAGGTTATCCTTGCAGCATTGTTAGTTGTTCTGGCTATAATCCTTTGCATTGAAGGTGTTCAGACATTAACAAAAAAGAAAAATGCATAATCAAAGTTGATTATGGAATAAAATAATACGATTCGGAAGCTCTGCATGTTGCATGCAGAGCTTCTTTGCTTGAAAAAAGTAAAGGGTTGCTTTATACTGGAAAGAAAAAGGGTGGTGTTTTTATGAATACAGTAATTACAATCGGACGCCAATTTGGTTCTGCCGGCCGTGAAATAGGGGAGAAGGTCGCAGCTCATTTTGGGATTAAATGTTATGATAAAGAACTGTTATCCAGAGCTGCAAAGGAAAGTGGATTTTGTGAGGAAATGCTTGTGAATCATGATGAGCGTCCTACAAGCTCTTTTTTATACAATCTCGTGATGGATACCTATTCTTTTGGATATAATGCATCTTCTTTTGTTGATATGCCAATCAGTCAGAAGGTTTTTCTTGCACAATTTGATACCATTAAAAATATAGCAGCAGAAGGGCCTTGTGTGATTGTCGGAAGGTGCGCGGATTATGCATTAAATGACATGAAAAACTGTTTACATATATTTATATATGGTGATGAAAAAACGAAAACACAGCGTATCATGGAAAAGTATAATTTAGATTCTTATAAAGCAAAAGACATGTGTGTTAAGAAGGATAAACAGCGTCAAAGTTATTATAACTATTATTCTTCCAAAAAGTGGGGGAGAGCCGATAGTTATGATTTATGTATTAACAGTAGTGTTCTGGGCGTTGACGGTACAGTAAAGCTGTT
>JAZNIP010000073.1:0-6017 GCA_045577575.1 Lachnospiraceae bacterium
TCTTTTGAAAACGCGCATTGCTGCCGTGACCTCATCTTATCATACCTCCGTACTTATATAACTCACATGACACGGATGCACCTTGCTCTGTTCCATCCTCCACATTTTCAGAGCACCTTTTCCAGCTTTTCATATACATCCTTTGTCGATTCTATATCGTATGCATAAAATACTTCATCTCCCGGAGTCGTTACTTTTAAGCATTTATGTACTCTCCCTACGGTGTCCCCATCTTTAGAAAATATAATATCGCCCTTGTCATAAAACTTTTCATTTGAACCAGTTGAAAAAGCAAACATTGTTTCCCTCCTCGTTATTCATCCTTATGTATCATACTTTAATTCTTGTCAGAGGTTTTAAGCGGATGCAATTTCCCACGTTTTGTCAAATCAATAATATTTTGTCTGGAGCACCCAAGAAGCTCCGCTGCTTCCGTTGCATTAATCACTCTATTCTTGAACCTTTCCATCCACCATAATATCTGCATGGATAAGCTGATAGGGCAAATGAGAAATCCCTAATATAGTAAGCAGTCGGTCAACAATCAATTCATTTACACATTCATGACCGATTATGCCTTGTACTTTATCACAATTCCTTCTCTACAAAAAATTAGTCAAGTACGATTGACTAAATCATACTTGACCATTTTCTTACCAAACCATATCACAGCCCAAATCTTATTTTCCTTGTTTCACTACCCCTTTTCCATTTCCCGCACATAAATGTCATAAGCCTTCCTGTCAAAGCAGGACATAATGACCTTCATTTCATAATCGGAATGCTCCTGCAGCCAGCCTGACGCCGCCCTTATCGCCACTTTTGCAGCCTCCTGCATCGGGTAGCCGTACGCACCTGTAGAAATGGCAGGAAATGCGATGCTGTGGATACCATTTTTCTTTGCCAATTCCAATGAATTATAATAGCAATTATACAGAAGGCTTTCATCCTCTGCCCTGCCCGAATAAATCGGTCCTACCGTATGAATGACATATGCTGCCGGCAAATGATAGCCTTTTGTAAGCTTCGCCTCTCCTGTAGCGCATCCGTTAAGTGTACGGCATTCCTCCAATAAACCACTTCCTGCAGCGCGGTGTATTGCTCCGTCAACGCCGCCTCCGCCAAGCAGTGATCTATTCGCGGCATTTACAATACAGTCAACCTTCTGTTTTGTAATATCGCCTATTTCAACACAAATTTCTCTCGTCATCAACCTCTCCGCCCGATTTGTTTTCTGTTATTTTTCACCCAATTCTTCCTTCACCAGCTTAAACACGGTACCGGATAATAAAAATACACCTATCAGGTTTGGGATTGCCATAAGCCCGTTACAGGTATCCGAAATACTCCACACAAGCCCTAAATCTACGGTAGCACCTACGATTGCCACCAAAGAATACACCACCATAAACGGCTTAACTACTTTGGAGGAACAGAGAAATTCAATACAACGTGCACCATACAATCCCCATCCGATAATTGTGGAAAATGCAAAGCAACACATCGCCACTGCCGTAAATATCGATACCCAGTTACCGTATGTAGAGGTAAATCCGAGAATGGTAAGCTCAGCACCTGCCGCCTCACCGAAGGTAACCGGCACACCGCTGCAAAGAATCACCAATGCCGTCAATGTACAGATAACAATGGTATCCGCAAACACTTCAAAAATACCGAAAAATCCCTGCTGCACCGGCTTTCCCGTGTCTGCACAGGCATGAGCAATCGAACCGGTACCAAGTCCTGCTTCGTTGGAAAAAATTCCTCTCGATACTCCCTTTGTCATACTGGTAAAAAAGCTTCCCACGACACCACCTGTTATCGCCGCAGGATTGAACGCCCCATATATAATCGAATAAAACACCGTTGGAACACAGCGGATATTTAGCAGCACTACACCAAACGCAAGTACAATATACAGAATCGCCATAAACGGAACCAACTTTTCCGCTACCCTTCCGATTCGTTTTACCCCACCCAGTAGCACACTTCCTACCAGGAGCATAATGATAACGCCGATTGCCAGATTGCTTGTAGCTACATGCTCCTGTGCAATGAGGTTATAGTTTAAAAGCGCTGAGTTAATTGCAGCCGTAATAGTATTTACCTGTGTTGCATTCCCCGTTCCAAATACCGTGAAAACCCCAAACAAGGCAAATAAGGATGCCAGCCAACGCCACTTTTTCCCAAGTCCGTTTTTGATATAATACATCGGACCTCCTACCAGTTCTCCACGCTCATTCCGCTCACGAAAATGCACAGCAAGCACCACCTCGGAAAACTTGGTACACATCCCTAAAAATGCAGAAACCCACATCCAGAATACGGCACCCGGCCCACCGATGGCAATCGCTCCTGCCACACCTGCGATATTCCCCGTTCCGACGGTTGCAGAAAGTGCCGTACATACTGCCTGAAACGGTGTCATCGCTCCATGCGTCGCCTCTTTTTTCTCAAACACCTTTCCGATGGTCTTTTTCATCGCCATGGGAAATTTGCGTATCTGAATAAATTTCGTTCGAATACTCAGGTATAGTCCCACCCCAATAATACAAATCATGGCCGGAACACCCCAGATAAAATTATTCACCGCCGTATTAACGGTTTCGATTGTCTGTAACATACGTTACCTCCTCATTTTGTTTTATTTCATAAATGCATCCAATACCCGGATTTCTGCTGCCATTCTTTTAAGCCTGGATAAATCACTCCGCATATATTCCTCCAGCTGCTGCGCCTCCGACTGTGTAAAGCCTTTATTGGATACAATTTTGCAGTCCGGTATCATTCCTTCCGCGATACGCTCTCCGTCCGTAAACGATACATATGCATATTTCTTTCCATCCTTTGCGCAAATAGAGGATATTGATACATTTAATTCCTCCTTCATACACACCACCCCTAATAAATAATAATGCTTGCACAGGATAAATCATTTGCCAAATCATATACCCTGCCGGATTTTAATCCCACTACCTTAGGACGCAAAATGGCTTCCTCATAATTTTGTACCACCTTCGCCCGCTCTCCATTGCTCAGCTCTACGGTGCTGCCAACCGGATACAAAATAACACTGCCCAAAAATCCTTTCAATGAAGTCATATCCAGCTCTGCTGTCATGGTCATAATCATTTCTACCGCATCACGCTGAGTAAAGCCCTGCTTATATGGCCTGTCAGTCACCAGTGCGTCATAAATATCTACTACCGAAATAATTTTCGCAAACTGGCATATCCTTGCTTCCTCCACACCCAACGGATAACCTGCTCCGTTTATTTTTTCGTGATGCTGCAGTACTGCCAGCTTAATAATATCCTTAAGCTCTTTATTTTCCTTTAAAATCTGATAGCCATAGGTAGGATGCTGCTTCATAACAGCAAATTCTTCCTCTGTCAGTCTGCCCGGCTTATTCAAAATCTCATTTGGGATTTTGGATTTACCAATGTCATGCAGCAATCCGGCAATTCCGATGTCGTATACCTCTTCCTGTGACATCCCAAGCTTTTTTGCAATCACCATAGCCATCGTAGCCACATCCACACTATGCTTAAAGGTGTATTCATCGCTTACCTTTAATACGCTGATGTCTACCGCAAGTGCATCATTTTCATTAATTGCCTGCATCAAATCATTAGCAATGTTTTTCGCCGTATCCGCAAACTGCGCTGAGTCCTTATTATTGTAAAGATAAGCAATCCCCTCCTCGACTCGGGCACGCACGCTTTCTCCCAGCTTTACCTTAGAACGGTCTGCGACCTTTAGTTTTTCTATTTTTTCAAGTGCCTCCTGCGCTATCGGAGCATTTTCAGCGGCAACCAATGCCTCATCTATGTCATCCTCTCCTTCTCTGACATAAACTCCAGAAATCCCCAGCTTACGCAGGCTTTGAATCAGATACCCGTCTAAAAGCGTTCCCCGCGCAATCAATACACGCCGGGTTCCGTCTACAATTGACTGGTCTACCTTCATTCCCTCTTTTAATGAGCTGCACCGCACAAAATATCGTTTTCCCATATATACTCTCTACTCTTCCTCACCGGTTTTTACGCTTGTCCTTTTCATTATATACTTATACATTACTATTTTCAAATAAAGATACGGGTAAATCCTAAAATCAGACCTTGCATGATAAAACATGACCATGTATAATATCAATGTATTAAAGCGATACAGCATATACAAATCTTATTATAAAGAAGGTATGAACATGGAAAGAAGAGTCGGTACTGTTTCAAGAGGAATTCGTTGTCCTATCATTCGCGAAGGGGACAATCTGGTAGACATCACAGTAGACAGCGTATTAGCCGCTGCCGAAAGCGAGGGCTTCTCCCTGCGTGACCGTGATGTTATTGCTTTAACAGAATCCATTGTTGCAAGAGCACAGGGTAATTATGCTTCTGTTCAGGACATTGCAGATGATGTAAAAGCAAAATTAGGTGGAGAAACCATCGGTGTTATCTTCCCTATCCTTTCCCGCAATCGCTTTGCAATTAACCTAAAAGGAATTGCAATGGGTGCTAAAAAAATTGTATTAATGCTCAGCTATCCAAGCGATGAAGTAGGTAATGCACTTTTAACCTATGATCAGCTCGACGAAGCAGGTATCAATCCTTATTCCGATGTGCTGACATTAGAAAAATACCGTGAATTATTCGGTGAAAACAAGCATGAATTTACCGGAGTAGATTACGTAGACTACTATGCAGGTATTATCAAAGATGCAGGCGCAGAGGTTGAAATTATTTTTGCTAATCAGGCAAAAACGATTTTAAATTATACCGACTGCATCATCAACTGCGATATCCATACCCGTGTCAGAACCAAACGCATCTTAACAGAAAACGGTGCAAAGGTTGTATGCGGTCTGGATGACATCCTGACTGCTCCTGTAAACGGCAGTGGTTTCAATGCCAGATACGGGCTGCTTGGCTCTAACAAATCCACTGAGGATAAAATCAAGCTTTTCCCTCAGGAATGCAAAGAGCTCGTTCTGGATATTCAGGAAAGCATTTTACAAAAAACAGGAAAACATGTAGAGGTTATGGTATACGGTGATGGTGCCTTTAAGGACCCGCAGGGTAAAATCTGGGAATTAGCTGACCCGGTTGTATCTCCTGCTTTCACAAGCGGACTTAAAGGTACTCCAAACGAACTTAAATTAAAATACCTTGCCGATAATGACTTTGAGGGTTTAAGCGGTGCTGAATTAAAAGAAGCTATTGAAACGAGCATCAAAGCCAAAGGCGACAACTTAGTAGGTAATATGGCTTCTCAGGGAACTACTCCTAGACAGCTTACTGACCTCATCGGTTCTTTATGCGACTTAACCAGCGGTTCCGGTGACAAAGGAACACCAATCATTTTGATTCAAGGTTACTTCGATAACTTAAGCGACAACTAGTTTATCGCATATTACAAACAGCCACCCAAACGGGTGGCTGTATTTTTGTATCCCTATTTCACACACTGGCTGAATTTCTGTTTTGTGTCCTGCACTTTCTTTTCGTCTGCAGCCGGTGTCGGATAATATCCTGCTGCATGCATATCATCAAATACTGCTTTCTGGATATCATGTTCCTGACTTAAAATATGCATCATTGTTTTTCTTACATCTTCATGCTGACATTCGTTCGCCGCCATATTCATTGCGCTTGTAGCTGCTTTCTGCGCCGCTAAAGCATCCCCGTAAATTTCTTTTTCTGTATAAATTCCAGGCATTCTTTTTCCCTCCTATGATAACTTCTGATATAACTCATTAAAGTGACCCTGATGTTTTTTAGAGATATCCTCCATTTTGCACTTTAACTCTTCTGTTTCTGCATGCTGTGCAAGCATCTGAAATTTTTTTACCAGAAGTTCTTCTTCGGATAATAAATCCTTAATCGTATTCAATTCTTTTTCCGATAACTGTGACATAAAAACACCTCCGTTACATATTTACTACATCTGTAGTATGAACATGGCCCGGAGGTACTATTCATCATTTTAGGAAAATTCTGTAATTATTGCCTTGAATT
>JAZNIP010000074.1:0-9985 GCA_045577575.1 Lachnospiraceae bacterium
GAAGTCTGTTCTGCATAACATAAAACATCGTAACCGGTGTCGGCACAGAATAATTAATCAGCTTTACCTTAATTCCTTCCGCTGCAAAAACCTGTCCAAGCCAGCACATGGCTTCCTTAGCCAGAAATCTCCTGTCATAGCCGATTACGATTCCCTTATCCTTCACATTTTCCCGCTGCATCTTTATGCACATCGCCTTTGCCAAAAGCTGAATATTTGCCTTTGTAAACCCGTCACCGATAATACTTCTCCATCCGCCTGTTCCAAACTTTATCATATTCTAATACCCTCTTTTCTCATTGCAGCCTTACAGTTTTCCACATTTCCGCGATATATAAAACCGGACATACCGGTCAGTCCTGCTGCTTCAATATTAACATTAGAATCATCAACAAAAAAGCATTCTGCCGGATTAAGGCAAAAGTGCTGATAAAATGTCCGAAAAATATCCAGCTCCGGCTTTATCATCCGATAATCCGCGGATATAAACTCTCCGTCAAAATAACGTAGCGCAGGAATATTGACACGAAATTTATGAAACCGCTTACTTGTATTGGACAGCAAATATATATGATAGCCGTTTTCCTTCAGATCACGAACCAATTTTTCCATCTCGTCAAAGGGAGGAATCTCCTTATGCCAGTTTTCAAACAATACAGGCACATATACATGCAGCTCCTTCGGAATTCTTTTGCATATGGAAGAGATGGCATCCTCTTCACTGAGGATGCCTCTGTCCAACTGAATCCATTCTACGGATTGAAATATCTCTTCAAACAAAATTTCCGCTGCTGTTTCATCTTTTACATATTTTTTTGTATAATCATAGGCATCATAATGAATCAATACCCTGCCCATATCAAATACAATATTTTTTATCATAGCAGCTCCTCTCCGTTATACAACCGATACCTTTCCTTTGCTTACCTTCAGGAATATCAACAACGAGATTACCGTACTTACCGTAAGAATCGATGCAAGTGCTGCCGCTGTACCATAGCTGTTACGCACAACCTCCGTATAGATTGCTACGGAAATCGTACTTGTTTTTCCTCCGTAAAGCATAACACTGGAGGATAATTCATTAATACAGGTAATCCAGCTTAAAATTGCACCGGACAAAACTCCGGGTGCCATCAGACGTGCTGTTACGGTAAAAAATGTCTTCATCGGTGAAACTCCCAGATTAATGGATGCCTCTTCAACACTCTTATCCATCTGCTGTAAAAATGCACTGCCCGAACGAACCGTATAAGGCAGCTTTCTTACAACGAATGCAATAATCATAATGGCTGCCGTACCTGTTAAAATAACCGGTTTCTTGTTAAACGCAACAATCAGACTGATACCAAGTACCGCTCCAGGAATAACGTAAGGGAACATAATCAATAAATCCATTAAATTTGCCGTAAATCCCTTTTGTCTTACTATGACATAAGAAATCAGCATACCGATTACAATGATAATCACGATGGCAATGGTAGAAAATACAAACGTATTTCTGATATTGGTTCCGAGACGGTTAATAATCGTCCTATAGCTGTCAATGCTGAAGCCACCTACAAAGCCGGTGAAGTCAGCCTTAATAAAGCTGCTGATAAGCACTACTATCTGCGGCATAATTCCGATAAAAGTAACAATTGCTACCGGAAGTGTTGCAAAAAATCTCTTAAATCCCTTTAACTGAATTTCCTGTGGCGGTCTCATTGCTGTCATAACATAATTTTTGCGGGATATGTAATATTTTTGTACCAACAGCACGATAGTGGAACACAGTACCACAATTACCGACAGAGCACTGGCAAGGTGAGCATTTCCTCCCATTTCACTCATATATTCATTATACACAAGTACCGGCAATACAATATAGCCTTCACCTATCAGCATCGGTGTACCAAAGTCAGCAAGACTTGTCATAAATACCATGATGGCACCTGCTGCAATCGACGGCATAATAACCGGCAGGGTAACGGTCATAAGTCTGCGCAATTTACTGCTTCCCAGATTTTCCGCCGCCTCCTCCAAGCTGGAATCGATACTTCCCATTGCTCCCTGCGTATAAAGGTATACATATGGGAACAACTTAAAGGTAAACACAAGTATAATACCCAGCTTTCCGTAGATGCTCGGAAGCATAATTCCCATGGATTCCTCGAAAAACTTTGTTACAAAGCCCGAACGTCCAAACAGCATAATCCAACTGTAGGCTCCGATAAACGGCGGACTCATAAGACTCATGATAATCATAATATGCATGTATTTTTTGCCAAAAACATTGTATCTCGACATCAAATATGCCATCGGCACACCAAGCACCAGTGTAGTTAGTGTTGTCACAAAGGAAACAAACAAGCTGTGTCCCAGTGTGGAATAATAATATTTTTTTGTAAAGAACCGGATATAGTTATCTAATGTCAGAGCTCCTGTCTTTGCCGAAAAGAAGCTTCTCGTAATCAGTTTACTGAACGGATAAATCAAAAACGCCAGCATAATCAAAACAACAGCCACTTTTACCAAAAACCAAAAATCCGGTTTAAATTTCTTTTTTAGCATGAAATCGCCTCCCCCGAATTCTCGTCATAAATGCTGATCTTGGAAACATCAAAATCACACAGAACTCTTTCACCGTCTGCCCGCACACTCTTTACATCCTTCGTATATTCATTTAACTGAATCGTTTTTCCCGTCTCCAGTAAAATCTCATATTCAATAAAGTCTCCCAGAAAAGTGGAAATTTCAATCGTTCCGGGAATTCCTTTCTTATCCGAGAAAAAGATTTGTTCCGGTCTGGCTGACAGAACCGCCGCTCCTACATGAGGCATCTTCAAATCCTTTTCTATCTCATAATCTTTTCCAAGCAGAATTCTGGCATGCTCTTTTTCGGCACCGTCAATTTTACAGTTGATAAAATTGGACACTCCGATAAATCCTGCTACAAAGCTGTTTTCCGGTTTTTTGTATATCTGCTCCGGTGTCCCCACCTGCATGATATTTCCGTCCTTCATAACCGCTATTCTATCCGAAATAGCATGCGCCTCTTCCTGATCGTGTGTAACATAAATCGTTGTAATTCCAAGTCTTCTCTGAAGCTTTTTAATGATGGTACGCATCTGGACTCTTAATTTCGCATCCAGATTGGACAACGGCTCATCCATAAGAAGTACACTTGGCTCAATAACAAAGGCTCTGGCAAGTGCCACACGCTGCTGCTGTCCACCCGACAGCTCATTCGGCTTTCTGTCCTTTAAATTCTCTATCTGCACCAGCTTTAAGGCTTCGGCAACTCTCTCCTTTATCTCTGCCTTCGGCACCTTCTTGGCCTTCAGACCGTAGGCTACATTCTCCTCCACGGTCAAATGCGGAAAGATTGCATAATTCTGGAACACCATACCGATGTCTCTTTTATGTGCTTCCAAATCATTGATGATTTTATCGTCAAAATAAATTGCTCCGCCGTCAATACTGTTAAAGCCGGCTATCATACGAAGAAGGGTTGTTTTTCCGCATCCCGACGGACCTAACAAGGTGAAAAACTCTCCCGGCTGAATTTCTAAATTTACCCCTTTCAGTGCGGTAAACGAACCATAATTTTTTACTGCATCCTTAATTATTACCGAATGACTCATCTCTTCATTCCTCCTGTTTTTTTCCTCTCCGAACCACTGCCCGGCTTTTGTATAAAAGAGGGACATTTCATTTTATTGAAATGCCCCCAAGTCTTTCTTCCTGCGCTCCTCACATCCGAGGGTGCCCGATTATGTAATTAATCAACCATAATGTCATTGAATTTCTCAATAATTGTTTCTTTATCATTTGCTGCCCAGTCAAAATCATAATCTACTAACGGAATGTCTGCCAATGCCGGAAGTCCCTCTACTTCTAAGTCACTGCGGACAGGTCTTCTTCCCCAGTCTCTGCTCTGTACTTCCTGACACTCTTTTGATGTCACAAAATCAATAAACAGCTTCGCATTTGCTTCATTTGGTGCTCCCTTAACAAGTGCAACACCATCCGGAACTGCGGATGTACCGTCTTTCGGATAACAGAAGCCTACTGTATCATCACCTGCATATTTCACAGCAGATTTTTCAATCGTAATACCTACATGGAATTCACCGTCTTTTACCATCTTGTGACATTTTCCTGAAGAATCCACGATTTTACCGTCTAAGTTATCATATAATTTTTCAACAAACTCCCATCCGTCTTCTTTGCCGCCATGTCCTAAGAGCATTGTACAAAGCTGTGTATATGCAGAACCGGATTTGGACGGCAGGCAATATGCAATTTTGCCCTTCCACTTCGGATCAACCAAGTCTTCCCAGGATTCAGGTGCTTCTAAGCCATCCTTTGCCAAAAGCTCTTTGTTATAGAAAATAACCATCGGCAATGGGCTTTCACCAATCCACAGTCCATCCGGGTCTTTAAACTCTGCTGCAATAACATCATCATTTGCACAGGTATACGGCTGGAAATAATCTTTAAATGCTGCCAGAGAGTCTGCTCCGCCTCCCCACAAAACATCTGCAATCGGATTCTCTGCTTCTGCAGCAATACGGTTACACAACTCACCAGTTCCCGCTGCAACTACTTCTACCTGAATATTCGGGTATGCTTCCATAAACATATTTACACCCGCATTTAACGGATCTGCATCATGTGGTGAATATACAACGACTGTTCCGGATGCCTCCTGCGCTGCAGGTGCTGCCTCCTCTGCCTCCGGTGCTGCTTCCTGCGCAGCTTCCTTTGCCGGCTCTGCTGCAGGTGCTGCTTCCTGACTTGCACTCTCTTTTGCGCCACATGCTGTAAGGCTGACTAACATGGCACTTACAAGTAACATTGAAACTACTTTCTTTTTCATATAACCTCTCCTTTTCCCCAAAAGTTGTAACATTCATTACAATACTCAGTATAGCTTTGTAAATGTCATTTTACCATATGGGCATTCTGACATTTCTTTTGTTTTTCGAACTTTTTAACATTTTTTCGTTCAAAACACACACTTTTATTGTGACTTTTGTCTCAGAAATCTTTTCCCTCATTTTATTCATCGTCACATCGCACAATTGCTATATTTTTTCACAAATGCTTTCGTGCACATTGTCCTTCCCTTAAAAAGCTGTCAAATGGATTGGCTTCAGCCCTGCCTCCATGCCTCAACCTCATTCTCCGACAATCCGTCCAACAAATAGGTCTTTCCGCTTTCTGCTTTGCTCTCATAGCTATCCAGCGCACTCTGACAGGCACGCTGTACCTCTTCCTCCAGTTCTCTTGCGGAAATCAATATACACCCCGCACCTCTTATAATAATCTGCTCCAATCCATCCGAGGTTGCCACACTCACCCGATACTTTCTGCCGTTTTCATGTGCAAACCGCTCAATATATCGGTCAGCGGTTTCTGCCTCCTTTGTATACACCACATGAATATTATGGTAATCCAATGTTTCCTCCGGATGTCCTTCCAATCGATATGCATCAAATACCGCTATCAGCTCACATCCTCTAATTCCCTGATAATTGCACAAAACATCAAGCAGTCTGCCCCTTGCTCCGTCTAAATTTACTTTTGCAAGCTCCTTGAGTTCTTCCCATGCGAATATAATATTGTAACCATCCACAAGCAAATACTCCGGTTTCTTTTCCTGCGGCTTATACACCCGTGTTTCGGACGCTATCGCTCCGTCCCCATAGCCCCCTGTTAATTTTGTCCGTTTTCCGGAAATGCCCTTGTGCGGAATAACCCCCGATTTCTGATTAGCGTAAAAG
Organism: Lachnospiraceae bacterium; assembly: GCA_045577575.1. Taxonomy (GTDB): domain Bacteria; phylum Bacillota; class Clostridia; order Lachnospirales; family Lachnospiraceae; genus VSOB01. The sequence continues at coordinate 5,772 of JAZNIP010000074.1, forward strand.
GTCTTCTGCAAAATCGCATCAATTTCCTCCGTCCCGATTGCCACATCGTCGTTATCTGCTCCTGCCCGGCCTCTCACTCTGCCTCTGGCACGCTCCATAATCTCCTCTTCCGAAAGAACCTTAGGCTTTTCCAGTACCGATGGCAGATGCATATACTCTCTTACTTCATCCCACGGAACTACAAAGCCCGCCCCGTGTGCACAGAAAACCGAGCCGGAGGGATTACGCATATCACGCTCACACTCATATCCGATCTGTTCTAATATTTCCTCCGTATTGTGGCATACATCATATCCCTTTACCGTACAGGTCAACCGTCCCTTTCCCTTCGTATAGGAAATCACATCCTTTTGATAGCCCTGCATCAGGGAAACAGGAGCACTGCCACATAAAATAGCCTTTCCGTCATACACCTCCGGCTGGCTCTTCATGGCACACATCCTATCCAAATCAGACATCGCTCTTCCTATCATAGTGTCCGGTATCTCCAGACAAAACTCATAATAGGGCTCTAACAGTACACTTTCCGCCTGCATCAGTCCCTGACGCACACCACGATAAACCGCCTGACGGAAATCCCCGCCCTCGGTATGCTTTAAGTGTGCTTTTCCTGCTGCCAAAGTAATTTTCATATCGGTGATAACCGAGCCGGTAAGCACCCCTCTATGCTGACGTTCCTTTAAATGCGTCAATATGAGTCGCTGCCAGTTTCTGTCCAGCTCGTCCTCGCTACAGCTGCTCTCAAACTGCAACCCGCTGCCACGCTCCAACGGCTCCAATATCAGATGTACCTCTGCATAATGTCGGAGTGGCTCGAAATGCCCCACTCCCTCTACCACATCGGCTATCGTTTCTTTGTACACGATACTTCCCGGTCCAAAGCTCACCTCCAGACCCAGCCTGTCCAATATGGTACGCTGCAAAATCTGAATCTGCACCTCTCCCATCAGCTTTACGAGAATCTCTCTTTTTTCCTCTTCCCAGGAAAGCTGCAGCTCCGGTATTTCCTCTGCCAGCTGAAGAAGTCTGGGAAGCTCACGCCCGGCATCTGCCCCCTCCGGCAAAAGCATTTGATATGCCAGCACCGGCTCAAGGAGCGGAAGCTGTGTCTTTTCTTCGATACCAAGTCCCTGCCCCGGAAACGTATGCTCCAGTCCTGTCACCGCACATACACAGCCGGCATCCGCCTCCTGAAGCAGTTCATATTTCGTCCCGGAATAAAGACGTATCTGATTTACCTTCTCCCCATAGCTGCCTTCTGCCGTCTTTATCTCAAGTGGCTCCTTTACCTTTAAGGAGCCTCCCGTAATTTTCATATAAGTCATCCGGGCACCCTGTTCATCCCTTGCGATTTTATAGACCCGTGCTCCGAATTTCTGTCCGTACCTCTCCGGCATCACATAGCGATGAATACCGGAAAGCAGTTCCCTGATTCCTTCCATTTTCAGTGCCGAACCAAAATAACACGGAAACAGCTTTCTCTCACGAATAAGCCCTGCAACAGCCTCTTCTTTTACCTCTCCCGTTTCCAGAAAATCCTCTAATACCGTCTCATCACACATGGCAATATTTTCCAAGCTTTCCTCATCTGCATTCCGCAAACCGCCCGCGAGACACACAAAGTCCACACAGCTATCGCTCAGCTCCTTTTTTACTTCCGCAAGCAGCTTTTCTCTGTCTGCCTGTGGCTGATCCATTTTGTTTATAAAAAGCAGAGTCGGTATGCCATACTGTTCCAAAAGCCGCCACACGGTTCTCGTATGTCCGGTCACTCCGTCCGCACTGCTGATAACAAGCAGTGCCATATCCAATACCTGAAGTGCCCGTTCCATTTCTGCCGAAAAATCCACATGTCCCGGGGTATCAATAAGCGTTATCCTTCTATCCCCGCAGGTAAACATCGCCTGCTTGGAAAAAATAGTAATTCCCCTCTCTTTTTCCATTATATCCGTATCCAGAAAGGCATCTCCTCTGTCTACTCTTCCGGCTTTTCGAATCTGCCCACTTTCAAATAAAAGCCCTTCTGTCAATGTCGTTTTCCCCGCATCAACATGTGCCACTGTTCCGATTACCAAATGCTTCATTGTCTATGACTCCTGTCGTTTTTTCTTCTTTGCTTTTTTGAAAAGAGCTGACATCGCCTTAACCGGATGTCAGCTCCTAAAACGTTTCCCCTATTGTGCCGCAATTTTTTCCGCCAGCTCTGACAAATACACATAACGTTCCATTTTTTCTTCCAAAAGCAGCTCCGTTTCTTCCTTTTCCTTTGCAAGCTGATTCAGCTTTACAAAATCGGTTGCCGCTTTTCCCATTTCCTGTTCTAAGCAGACAACTTTCTGCTCCAGAGCTTCTATGTCTTCTTCTATGGTATCATATTCCTTCTGCTCATTGTAGGTAAATTTCAATTTACGCATCTGGCTCTTTTGTTCTTTCCATTCCTGAGCGGCGCTTTTTGCTCCTTCCGGGCTTCTGCTGTCATCTCTGTCGCCGGATTCATTCCCTTTTCTGTCTGCGCCTTCTGACCCGGATGTGCTCTCTCCCCAAAGCCGCTCTCCCTTTTCCTGAAAATATTCCGTATAGCTTCCGTTATAGAGAGCAATTCGACCTGCCTCCTCAAAGGTCAGCATTCGCCTCGCTACTCTGTCAAGGAAATAACGGTCATGAGACACAACAATTAAAATCCCCGGAAACGTATCCAGATAATCTTCTAAGACGCAAAGTGTACTGATGTCCAAATCATTGGTCGGCTCATCCAGTATCAGTACATTTGGAGCCTCCATCAGCACCTTTGCCAAATACAGTCTGCGACGCTCTCCGCCGGAGAGCTTTCCAATTTGAGCATGCTGCAGAGAGCCCTCAAACAAAAAATTTTCCAGCATCTGGGAAGCAGTAATCACACCATCCTCCGTCTTTATATACTCTGCGGTATCACGAATATAGTCAATCACCTTCTGCTCCGGTGACATGGCCTCTGCTTCCTGTGCATAATATCCGATTTTGACGGTTTCTCCGATTTCCACATGCCCTTTATCCGGCTGCTCTCTTTCGGTAATCAGCTTCATCAATGTGGTCTTGCCGCAACCATTTGGTCCTAAAATACCCACTCTGTCCGTCCGTAAAAAGGTATAGGTAAAATCCCGAATCAGTGTATGCTCCCCGTAGCTCTTTGAAATATCATGCAGCTCAATGGTCTTTTTCCCTAACCGGGAAGATACCGCACTTAATTCCACCTGCGCATCCTGCTTGATTTTCTCTTCATCGCGCAATGCCTCATATCTGGCAATATGCGCTTTCTGCTTCGTGGAGCGTGCTCTTGCTCCTCTCTGTATCCATGCAATTTCCTTACGCAGCATATTTTCATGCTTCTTCTGGGTAGATGCCGCCGAAGCCTCTCTCTGTGCCTTAAGCTCCAGAAAGCCCTCATAATTGGTTTTATAAGAATAGAGCTTTCCCTGATGAATCTCAACGATACGATTGCATACCAAATCAAGAAAATACCGGTCATGAGTTATCATAATAAGCGCGCCTTTATATTCCCGCAAATACAACTCCAACCATTCCGTCATGGCATTGTCCAAATGATTGGTAGGCTCATCCAGTATCAGTACTTCCTTTTTGGACAATAATGCAGCCGCTAATGCTACTTTCTTTTTCTGACCGCCGGACAAATGATCCACTACAAGCTGATAATCCGTAAAACCAAGTCTCGTCAGTATGGTCTTTGCTTCTCCTTCAATGCTCCACTGATTTTCTGATGTGGTATTGGCCGTTACCACATAGTCATATATGGTAATTCCTTTCGGAAACACCGGGTTCTGTGGCAAATAGTTTATCATCACATGATTGCCCTTTACCAGTTCGCCCTCATCATATTCCTCAATGCCTGCTATTATTTTCAAAAGCGTGGACTTTCCTGTACCGTTAATTCCGATAATACCGACCTTTTCCCCTTCTTCCAGACTAAAATCCACATCACGAAATAACACCTTGTCCGTATACGCCTTTGTCATATGCTTCATTGTTAATAAAGCCCTCATTGCTCTACTCCTCTTTCGCCTCTCTCTTAATCCTCTGCATATGCTCTTTTATCTTTACCTCATATCCGTTCCCTGACGGTCTGTAAAACTCTTTTCCACTTAATTCATAGGGCAGATATTGCTGCTCGACGTAATGATTTTTAAGTCGGATCGTAGCCATGTCGTTCTGTGAGCCAA
>JAZNIP010000075.1:0-5733 GCA_045577575.1 Lachnospiraceae bacterium
ATTTAAAAAAATCAAAATCAGCAAATAATATCCTTATAATACAAGCGAACAATCTCATGCTTCATAATAATACGTCTGCCCTGCTTACCCTCCAGCAAACAGCTCAGTTCGTTAACTGCCTCTGCTGAAACTTTTGCAAAATTCTGGCGAATCGTATTCATTTGTTTTCCTACATACCCCATCAGCATAATGCCGTCAAATCCACAGACCGGACGGAAAATGTCCATTTCAATAAGTGCCTTCATCGCACCGATTGCCATAATATCAGACGCACACACAACAATATCTTTGTTTTTGGCATATCGGAAGGTCAGGTTCCGAGCCTGCAGCTCCGAAAAGTTTCCGTTTCGCACATAAACAGAAAGCCCAAGTTCTTCCTCCAGCTCCCTTATTCCCTGCAAACGCTCATCCGTTATATAAGCATTCTTTTTTCCTGCAATATAGAGAATCCGTTTTCCGTTATTATCTGCAATTGTTCGTTTTGCCACATCATACTGTGCCTGTTTGTGGTCAATTCCTACAGACGATGTACTTTCATTTACAATCGGTGCATCCACCAGCACAATTTTGAAGCTCTGGGAATTTACCAACTGATGCAGCACTCTATTTTCCTTTGATAGTCCGTAAATGATAATTCCGGTAATGCTCTGCGACTTAAAATAATTTATCAGCTCTTCCAAGCTTTTTTCTTTAATCATAGAAAAAAATACAGTAATGACATCCAGCTTTAATTCCATTGCCCGATTGATGGCACCGGATAAATACTGCATATCTATTTCATCAATCGCCTGAGTTCTCGTGTTCAAGTCAAGCAACAGTGCTACCCGCCCTGCCTGTTTGGAAGAAAGCGCTGCTGCCACTGCATTCGGTACAAAATTGAGTTCCTGAATGGCTCTATTTACTTTTTTCTTTGTTTCTTCACTTACATTTGGGTAATTATTTAATACCTTAGATACGGTAGAAATTGCCACACCCGCATGCTTTGCCACATCCTTAATTGATACCATACTGTTCCTCTGTCAGCTTTCCAAAGAAAAGTCAATTCCTTACACAATACTAACACCACACGTTCTTACCTATGAAATGAAAGGGGTGATGCAAAATCACCCCTTCATCGTTTGATTATTTGCGTACCAAATGTCTTGGTATTCCGTTAACATACAATGGATGTAATTCACCCATGATAAGAGGTCGGGCATATTTGATATAACCGTCATTCAGTCCACAGCCATCCTCTGTAATCCATTCATCCGGAACTGTTCTCTCTACATTGGCAATTGCGTGGATGTCATATGCGCTTGTACCGCACTGGTAAGGTTCATCACCATTTCTATCCAGTGTAATCATCATACCGGTTTTTCCTTCTTCTGCTGCATACACTGCATCATGTCCAACCTGAAATGCCTCGTTAATGTCCGTCAGAGAAGCAAGATGAGTAGCCGCTCTCTGAAGTGTAGAAAGCTCAACCGCTCTTGTCTTTAAGCCTGTTTCTGCCGCAACTGCCCGCGCAAGATACGCAGCTGTTCCGGAAGTCTGCTTATGACCAAATGCATCCACCGCTACATTTGCATTCGCAAGCTCGCAAACATAACGTCCGTCTGCAATTCTTACGCCTTCGGAAACTACGATAACAACAGAAGACTTCTTTGCTGCCAATTCTTTTACCTTTGACATAAACCCGTCCATATCAAACGTTCTTTCCGGAAGGTAAATCGCATCTGCTCCGCTACAGTCATCGCCCTTTGCAAGTGCTGCTGCCGCAGCAAGCCATCCTGCGTTACGTCCCATAATTTCAACGATACATACTGTGGGCTTTTCTACTCCAAAAGACTCGTTGTCACGCATCACTTCCTTCAGAGAGGTTGCAATATATTTGGCTGCCGATCCATAACCCGGACAATGATCCGTAATAGGAAGATCGTTATCAATTGTCTTAGGCACTCCAACGAAACGCTGAGGTTTGTTGTGAGCCGCAGCATAATCAGACAGCATCTTTACAGTATCCATAGAGTCATTTCCACCTGTATAAAACAGACATTCGATATCATGCTTCTCCATGATTTCAAATACTTTTTCATATACTTCTTCATGTCCTTCAATTTTAGGCATTTTAAATCTACAGGAACCAAGAAATGCGGAAGGTGTTCTCTTCAACAGCTCAATGCCGGTTTCATCACTTAAATACTCATCCAGATCACACAGATTGTCCGCTAAAAATCCCTGAATACCATGCACCATACCATATACTTTCTTTACGCCAAGCTTCTTTGCTGCTACATATACCCCTGCAACAGAAGAATTGATAACCGCAGTAGGACCGCCGGACTGACCAACAACAATATTTCCTTTCATAATACATTCTCCTTTTTATAATATTTTGATTAAAATCTATATTTATACAGCAGTCATATCTGCCACTGACACTCTGCTACACCATACGCAAAACGATTATAGCAGAAAAAAAAAGGCAATACAAGGGGCATGAGCCCCCTATACAGCCTTCTTATCCGCATTCTTCCAAATATTATCGCAGCAGATATGCTAAGTATCCACCATAACAAAGCAGCATTATCATACCTCCGATGCGTCCGAGCACCTTTGTCCTTGCAACAAAAACCCACAACAATACTGCCGTAATAATACACACAATACTATCCGTCAAAAAGCTTTCTGCATAAGCTACAGGCGTAATCAAGGCAGTCGTTCCTACTACAAATAGTAAATTGAAAATATTGCTTCCAACAATATTGCCAACTGCAATATCCGCATTCCCTTTAATACCTGCCGTTACGGAAGTCACAAGCTCCGGAAGTGAAGTTCCCAATGCCACAATCGTCAGTCCGATGATTCTGTCATCTACCCCAAACATCTCTGCCATTTTTACGGCACTGTCTACAGTAATATCACTACCCCATATAATTACAGCCAAGCCGCCGAGTACCATCAACAGAAGCATCCAGATGCTTTTTTCTCCCGCTTTCGTTTCCTCATCCTGTACTTCTCCGCTCTTGGTCAGTTTAAGAAGATAACCCAAAAACAGTAGCATACCTGCCCAAAGAATCAATCCATCTCCCATGCTTACCACACCATCCGTTAGTCCAAGTACAGCTAACAGCAATGACACAATAATAACATAGGGCATCTCGTATTTGGCTGTTGTTTTTTTTACGTGCAACGGAACAATCATTGCTGTCAAACCAAGAATAATCAAAATATTGAGAATATTACTCCCCACTACATTTCCGATTGTAATTTCTGCACTTCCTTTAAATGCTGCCGTAATGCTGACCGCCGCCTCCGGCGCACTTGTTCCGAATGCCACTATCGTCAACCCGATAACAATCTGCGGAATACCGAATTTACCTGCAATACCTGCCGCTCCATCCACAAAAAAATCTGCACCCTTTACAAGCATTACGAACCCCAACACAAGCAATCCGATTTGTACAAATAATTCCATTATGTGTCTCCTCTTTCGTTTTTCTATGATACTATCAGCTAGCGTTCTATTGATGCTGCCATCCGGTGATAGGTATGACGTACTCCGCGAATTGCAATGGAATATGCCATAATGTTTTCCGGCAATGACATCCCAGCATATCCTGCATCCCCCAGATGATGGATATCCGTTCCGGTCATCTTGCACATCAGAGCAAGCTGTTTTATCGTCGCCGTATCGGCTCCCTCCTGCGAAGTACCAATGGCCGTAATCGTCAATGCTCCCTGACTATGCGCACAGTTCACCAATTCCCGGACATACTCCACCGTAATCCCCGGTACAGTTCCCGGTGCCGGAAGCAGAATAATGTCCGCACCTGCTTTGCAAAATCGTTTTACATCGTTCTTAGTCATAATATTTTCTGCTGCTTCGGATAATACACCGGCTGCATGCATTTTCCCTGCTGCCAGCACCATTTTATCACCCAGCTTTTCTTTATAAATCCTCAGCGTATTTTCAATGGCATCATTCGACACACTCATCCCCGGATTGCCGGTCAGCAGTATCATATCGACTCCAAGCTCACAGGCTTTTTGTGCATTTTCCAATGTCGCCCGTCGCCCCGATGACATCTGCCAGAGTGGATCCGTTTCTCCTTCCATGCCTTCCTCTACCGGTTCTAAATTAATCCCTACAAGGCGACCGGTCAGCCTTTTCAGACAGTGTACCACTTCCGCCGGTGCAGTCTCCGGCAGTCCCTTTATCACAGGATTGTTCACATCGAATACATTCAGCAGAATAATGTCCGCACCAACAGAAGCAACAAACTCTGCATTTGTCACATTACCAAGCATCGGCTGTATCGTTCCGATGGTCTCACAGGCAATTACCCGACCTTCACTTTTTACAACAGCCTCCAATAAATCCTGTTTTGTAAACTTTGCAAAATCCGACGCATAGCAGTCTAATAATCTCTTTGCCATCCCGCACCTCTTTTTTACTTATTTTACACATAGTATGTACCAAAGGAAAGAAAAAAATTATTGCCTTTCTATCTTTTACCGTTTCTTTACTGTAACACAAACAATAAGACCTCCCGATTTCACTCGAAAGGTCTTTGTCATGCTGCCTCCTCGGCAAGCTGCGGATAACAGGACTTGAACCTGCACGGTCTCCCACCAGAACCTAAATCTGGCGCGTCTGCCAATTCCGCCATATCCGCATACGCATAAGTCATTTCATTATACTATAATAATCTGACGTGCGTTTTTAATTATATCCAAACAGATACCCAGTTGTCAAGTCAAACCCTTTCCTCTCTCTGTTTTTCTTAAAAAAATTTATGCCAGCCTGCTGATAATCTTTTTATGAATCCTTATCAGGAAAATGGTAGACATCACCAGTGACACCACCTCTGCAATCGGAAATGCTAACCACACATAGTTTACATTCCCAAGCAGCGACAGTAAATAAGCTACCGGCAAAAGAACAAAGAGCTGTCTGGCTACTGATACGATCAAACTGTATACACCGTTTCCGAGTGCCTGATATACGCTGCCGCACACAATACAATATCCTGCCACAATAAAGCTGAGACTGATAATCCGAAGTGCGGGAATTCCGATACCAAGCATAGTCTCGGATGCTTTAAACATCAAAAACAATTCCTTTGGAAATACATGGAAAATAATGGTACCGATTGTCATAATGCTCATGGCATAAATCACACTGTACTTAATTGTCCGGACTACTCTCTTTTTACAATTCGCGCCGTAATTATATGCGATAATCGGAATCATACCATTATTCAGACCGAATACCGGCATAAAGATAAAGCTCTGCAGTTTAAAGTAAACACCGAGCACAGCCGCTGCCGTAGCACTGAATGTCATCAAAATCAGATTCATGCCATAAGTCATCACGGATGCAATGGACTGCATCACAATGGAAGGAATGCCGACTCTGTAAATCTGGGCAATGGTCTGCCTGTCCAGGCATAAATCTTTCAGTCCCATGTGCACTTCATAATTTACCTTATGATTCAACACAACAGCCATTGTCCCCGCAATAATCTGCCCTGTTACGGTGGCAACCGCAGCCCCCGCCACACCCATTTCGGGAAAACCATACATACCGAAAATAAAAATAGGGTCAAGAATAATATTAATAATCGCACCGCTTCCCTGTACAATCATTGTATAAACAGTCTTTCCGGTCGCCTGCAAAAGTCGCTCCATCGTCACCTGCATAAATACACCAAACGACAAAAAGCAACAAATGCTTCCGTATTGTAT
>JAZNIP010000076.1:0-3780 GCA_045577575.1 Lachnospiraceae bacterium
CCGGTCTGCCCGTCCAATTCTATCTGATACCAACCATCATCGGTCTGTCCGGTTATGTGCAATATCACATCATCCTTTACCAGTCCGATTATGTCATACTCTTTTCCCGGTCCGGAACGTACATTCAATGCAGAATCCGTCGTAAGCGTTCCCTGCATCTCTATCTCCGTTACCTGATATTTATTTTCCGCATGTACTCTGACAGACAGAAAAAACAGCAGCATGCATAGCATTGTCCCAAAAAGCATCTGCCTGATTAACTGTTTGTCTGATTTTGTATTCATGAAATGACACCTCCTTAAATATCCTTATTATACCATTTAATTCCGGTTTCAATAGTAATATTTCGAAAAATTTCACTATTTCTTAAGATTCTGCAAAAAACCTCATTTCATGCCGACTCCATCGTCTGACCTGAAATGAGGTTTTTCCTAACCGACTGCCTCAAATACAATCGGATTATCTATGTATTTTTTTACAAAATCATCAAACGGACACGGCTTTCCGAAAAAATACCCCTGTATATAATCCGGTCCGATACCACATATCTTGTTCAGCTCCTGACTCGTTTCTATACCTTCAATACAGAATTTCGTATGAATACTCTTTGTCATGTCCGCCATATGATGCAATAAATTGTATTCATAGTCACTCTGTAACGCTTTCACCGTAAAGGAACGGTCTATCTTTAGTGTATGCGGATTCAGATTATACAAATACCGGAAGTTAGAATAGCCCGTACCAAAATCATCCAGAGCCAGCGGAATCCCGTATCTGCGCAAACCATCGCAGAAATTGAGGAAGTTCTCATTTGCTTCCAAAAATCCGCTCTCCGTCAATTCTATCATAATACTGCCGGGCTTTAATCCGTAATGCATCACTCCGGACAAAATTTCATTGAGCACATTGCTTTTCAGTACCTGAATATAAGACAGATTCACCGAGATTCGGAAATCCGGCAAGCGCTTCTGTATGTCCTGACACGCCTGCATTGCCGTATTTAACACCCATCTGCCAACCGGAATGATGAGTCCGCTCGCTTCCAAAAGCGGAATAAACTCCATCGGTGACACCGGACCTGTCTCCTCCGAACGAAATCTGAGCAGAGCCTCCGCACCGGAGAGTTGCTTTTCCTTGATATCCACTACCGGCTGATAATATACTTCAAAGCCTTCGTACTGATTATTCACAGAATGTCTTAAAATACGAATCAGCTGCCGCCGCTTCAAAAATGCCTGATAATCACTTTCATCATAAATATAATATTTATTTTTACTTCCTATTTTGGCTTCCGTTAATGCAAACTCCGACAGCTTAATCAGATTTGCATAATTTTTCTCTCCAATATCATCCAAGCGCAGGATTCCTGCCGAAACTGTATAGACAACCTCATAGCCGTTTTCACGGATAAACTGATTGATCTCCTTTTGGATGCTGTCATACAAGTCAACCGCCTTCGTAATATCTCTTCCGCTGAAATCTGCTATGATAAATTCGTCTGCAACAATCTTATAAAGCTTTTGATTCGGACGAATCGCATGGCTGATACATTCTGCTGTTTTACGCAAAACCATATCACCGTATTCCATCCCCTGTGCTTCATTAACTTCCTTAAAATCATCAATTCCAATACGAATCAAAAAGCCTCGCAGATTAACGGAATCCCGCTCCTCCAGCTCCTTTTGCAGTTCTGAATTTCCTAACAGTCCGCTGACATTGTCCGCTTTTCTGATACGACCGATTTCATTGATACAGCCTACCAGATACTCCGGCTCTCCGTCCTCTCCGTTTATGACATGCCCCCGGCAATTAATCCAGATTGGATTTCCCTCCCGGTCAAGCCAACGATACTGCATATTATGAAACCTTTTCTTTTTCGCTCTCAGCTCTGCAATATCCTGAAACAGCAGTTCCCAATCATCCGGATGAACAAATTTCTTTGCCTCCTCCTTTGTATGATAAAACCGAGGACGCTCAATCCGAAATCGTTCGATTGCACTGGGAGAAATATAATAATTATTGTCCCGCAAATCAAAGATGTATAAAAAATCATTCATACATGGATTTAACATATCAATAATGTGACTGAACTGTTCGTGTGTAATTCGATTTCCCTGTCGTTCCATACTGCGCCTCCCACGAATGTCTTCTTGCTCTTCCGATGTGCTGTCTCAGAAGCAGTTTCCTGCTTACAAAAACTCATCACAGAAATGTTAACACAATTCATTCGTTTTATCAACATTTTGTCACAACTTTTAGGGCCCTTATCGAATTTTCTTTCAAGAATTACAGGAAAATATATTTGCACACAAATAATACAGCGAGTATATACATCAGCGGTTTTACCGTTTTACCCTTACCGCTGAAAAGCTTTATCAATACATAGGAAATTGTACCAATCGCAATACCCTCAGAAATACTATACATAAGTGGCATGGCAATTACGCATAAATATGCAGGAACTGCTTCCGATGCATCGGAAAAATCAATTTCTACGATTGTGGATACCATCAAAAATCCTACAAAAATAAGTGCCGGAGCAGTTGCAAAGCCCGGAATCGCCGTAAATATCGGTGCGAAGAAAATTGCGACCAGGAATAACAAGCCTGTCACCATAGATGCAAGACCGGTTCTGGCACCTGCTCCTACACCGGCAGAGCTCTCTACAAAGGTCGTAGTAGTGGATGTACCGAGTACCGCACCTGCTGAAGTAGCAATCGCATCTGCCAGAAGTGCATTTTTAATTCTCGGAAGCTTTTCTTCTTCATCCAACATATCTGCCTTTGTGGCAACACCAATCAAGGTTCCGATTGTATCAAACATATCCACAAACAAAAATGCAAACATAATTACAATAAAGTTGGTCATGCTTACATTCGTAAAGTCTGCGCTAAAGCACTGCCAGAAGGTTTCTTTAATCGCCGTAAAATCGGTAATTGCAAAGGTCGGATATAAGGAGTAATAGCCTGCATCCGGTGTCGGTACATACAGCCCAGTCGCCTGACAGAGCATACCCAGTCCCCATGTCGCTATAATACCAATCAAAATCGTTCCTTTTACATTTTTCACATATAAAACTGCCGTAATAATCAAGCCGATTAATGCCAGTAAGGCGCAGATGCCTTCTGTATGAAATGCTGCCGTAAAATCCACATAAGAAAGCAGCGTGGAATCATTGTTTACAACCAGATGCGCCCCCTGTAATCCAATGAAAGCAATAAACAGACCGATTCCCGCACTGACACCCCGTTTCAGGGTACTGGGAATTGCATTGAAAATTGCCTCTCTGACATTTGTCAGGGACAATACAACAAAAATGATACCCTCAAAGAATACCGCCATCAATGCCACACGCCAATCATATCCCATACCAATACATACCGTATAAGCAAAATAAGCATTGAGTCCCATACCCGGTGCCAATGCAAACGGATAATTTGCCATCAGTGCCATAGCCGCCGTACCGATAAAGGATGCCAGACAGGTTGCAATCAAAACTGCTGTCGCATTCATGCCGGATGCAGCCAGCATATTCGGATTCACCGCAAGAATATACGCCATTGTCATAAAGGTCGTAATACCGCCGATTACCTCCGTCTTTACATTTGTGTTGTTTTCCTTCAGCTTAAATAGCCTCTCAATCATAATACTTTTCCTCTTTCTTTTTTATTTATTATCATAGGTATCCAGAAAATGATGTGCTTCTCCATCCTTCTTATACCCGATAATTTTGTTTAAATTAACATTTTTAACACTGTTAAAAATGTTACGCTCTATCAC
>JAZNIP010000077.1:0-7210 GCA_045577575.1 Lachnospiraceae bacterium
CTTTTTGTTGGGCGAAAAGGTATATTCCTCAGTTGAAAAGCATTTCAATATAGAATTTGATAAGTGGGACGAATTTAATTATTCGTATAAAGAACACGAAGGGATTTATTATGTTCCTATTCATCATCCATCATACATTTATGTTTATAAAAGAAAAAAGATAGAGCAATATGTAGATAGTATAGAAAAACTTGTTAATAGTTTATTGTGAGAGGGAAGATTTATGAATCATAGTGATACAGGTCTGACAGAAAGTGATTTTTTGAAAATTTTATGGGATTACTTTGCTATTCATGCAAACCAAAGAATGCAAATTTTGAATTTTTATATTGTATTGGAAACGTTTTTTATTACAGGGCTACTTACATTATTTCAATTAGATGGAGAATTGGCTGCATTTCGATTTACTGTTTGTATATCTATCATTTTTTTCTCTTTGATTTTTTATGCATTAGATATGAGAACAAAAACGATGATAAAATTTTCAGAAGATGCACTAAAAGCAATAGAGCAGAAAAATATTGCTAAATATGGCAATGAGATTATGATTTTTAGTATTGAACAAGAAAAAACGTTATATGAGAGAAGATGGAATTGGATTGCCAAGCGTTTTCTCAGTTATTCGAAATTGTTTCGATTGATCTTCCTCTTTTTTACATTAATTGGGGTGCTGGGTATTGTTTTTGAAATCTATAATATCTGTGGGAAATAGAAAGGTTAAGTATGAATAAAAAAGAAATAATTATTAGATTGAAAAAAATAGATTTTGATATTAATAGTTATTGGGTGATTGCAGGAGGCGCAATGGTTTTGCACGGGATCAGGAGTGATACGAAAGACATAGATATAGCATGCACGACGAAAATGTTTTGTTCTCTTGAAACTAAGGGATATTCTGTTACAAAAAATTCTTTGGGGTATAGAAAATTTTCTTTGGAAGAGGATATAGAAGTTTTTGAAAATTGGGAAGTTTTAGGAATTGATTATATTGAAGGGATTCCAACTGCAAATATAGAAAGTATTAGGGAAATGAAAATACAAATGGGAAGAGAAAAAGATTTAGAAGATGTGAAATTGATAGATGATATGCTTATAAAAAGTAAAGGATAAGGAAGTTCTCTTTTTTAAATAATTGGTATGTTTTGGCAAGTATAAATGATTTTAAAAATAGGTGTTATTCGAAATTGTCCGACAATAACTCTATACACGTGATATACAAACGACCTCAAATCCCCAGTAATTACGCGATTACCTTAGAAGCGGCTATGACAGCACAGGGAATTGTGTAAGGTAAAAAGTTGCAGATTAGCAATGTGAACATTGTATATAATGAATGAAAAAAATGCTTCGTAAAGGAATTTGCGGAGCATTTTTGACGCAAATCAAAGTTCTTATTGAATATTATACCGATATAGCGGTATGATATTGTTGCAAGGAGTGATACTATGTTAAAACAATTTTTGCAACAAAAGAATCTATCCATATACAAATTAGCTGGTATAAGTGGAATACCTTGCAGGTATGAAAGAAAAATAGAATTGTTTAGAGCATTCCAATTGGGAGAAGATCTTCATAAAATAAAACTGGCTGTAAAAGATTATCGAAAACCAACAATAGATACAGAAGAATTTGTTATCAAAAATGAAGCATAAAGAAGAAAAATTATACTGTGATGGATTAGTCTGGAAAAGATAAAAGAAAGTATTGGCGTTTGAAAAACAAGGAACAGAGTCATGTCTTTTCCGTGTATTTTGCACATTTCTATTGATTTTTCGCAAAACAAAAGCTATACTATAACTGCGTTCTAAAACGATGTTATAGAATGATGTTATAGAATAAAATCAATAGAAAGCGAAGGACAGATATGCCTCCAAAACCTAAATTTACAAAGGAAACGATTGCTGAGGTGGCTTTGAACATTGTCAAAGAGCAGGGAGTAGCCTCGTTGACTGCCAGAGAATTAGGGAAAAAGCTGGGTGTTTCATCCACACCCATTTTCACAATATTCGAAAATATGGATGAGGTAAAAGATTATGCAAGAAAAATAGGACTTCAGGAGTTTGAAGCATACGTAGGTGATATTAGAAATTACAAACCGGCATTTAAAAGAATCGGTATGCAGATGGTTTCTTATGCGATTCATCAGCCGGAAGTATTCAAAATGATATATATGCATGAACAAATTGAGTGTCAGAGCTTTGATGAGCTTATAAAGGATTTAGGAGATATGGTGGGCATTTGCATAGAACTCATTCAGCAGGATTACAATCTGACTGCAGAAAAAGCAAAAAGGCTGTTTGAGGTTATGTGGGTGTATACGTTCGGAATAAGTTCTATGTGTGCCATGAAGGTATGTGATTTTTCGGAAGAAGAAATTGAACATCGCTTGGGACAGGTATTTAACGGAATGGTTATGATAATAAAAGATGAATAGAAGGGCAACGGTGAAGTCTCATAAACAAGAGTAGTCTTGTTTATGGGGCTTTTTGTTTTCGGGAATGCATTTTGAATGAAAAACTGTTTTTCGGGTTAGATTGAATAGTATACACCAATAAAATCTGTCTGATAAAGGGGATGAATTATGATAGTCACAGAAAGCATAAAATATGTCGGAGTGGATGACTACGGTATTGATTTGTTTGAAGGCTTGTATAATGTTCCAAACGGGATGTCTTACAATTCCTATGTGATTTTGGATGAAAAGATTGCTGTAATGGATACGGTAGATGCCGGGTTCACTGAGCAGTGGCTTACCAATATACAAAAGGTATTGGGCGAGCGGACACCGGACTATTTGATAGTGCAGCATATGGAACCGGATCATTCGGCCAATATTATAAGCCTTGTGGAAAAATATCCGCAGATTGTTGTTGTTGCATCGGCAAAGGCGTTTGTCATGATGAATCATTTTTTCGGAACCGATTTTATGGAAAGACAAATGGTTGTGTCGGATGGTGATATGCTTTCATTGGGTAAGCATACACTGACTTTTCTATCGGCGATGATGGTACATTGGCCGGAGGTGATTATGACTTATGACAGTCAGGAGAGGCTTTTGTTTTCGGCAGATGCTTTTGGGACCTTCGGAGTATCGGCGGTACAGGCAGACAGTAGAGAAGAATGGGCAGAAGAGGCGGCACGTTATTATTTTGGCATTGTTGGAAAATATGGTATTTCGGTTCAAAAACTGCTTCATAAGCTGACGGATAAAGAAATCCATACAATCTGCCCGCTGCACGGGGCGGTATTGACAGAGTCGGTTGCTGAGTATATTAATCTGTACAATATTTGGTCAGATTATCGACCGGAAAAAGAGGGGGTACTGATTGTATATACATCGGTTTATGGAAATACAAAGCGGGCAGTTATGCTATTGGCAGAGAAACTGAAGGAAAAAGGAGCTGAACATGTGGAAATAAGAGATATTGCACGTTGTGAGCAATATGAAGCAGTAGCAGCGGCTTTTCGGTACAGTAAGCTGGTTTTGGCAACGACGACGTATAGCACGGATATTTTCCCTCCGATGCGGGAATTTATTGAGAATTTGACAGGCCGCAATTTCAGTAATCGAATGGTGGCATTTATAGAAAACGGAAGCTGGATGCCGGTTGCAGCCAAAATAATGCGTGAGAAGCTGGAAGGCTGCAAGGGCATAGTATTTGCAGATACATCTGTGAAAATCATGTCGGCGCTGAGCTCGGAGAATATGGAGGAACTGGATTTGCTGGCATGTGAACTCTGTAATGGAAAATAGAGAAATGGTAACAATAAATAGGTAAAAGCTGTTATTTAATAGAATGATATCAGGAGGCGATGGAAATGAAATATGTATGTGATGTATGCGGATGGATTTATGATGAGGAAGCAGGAGATGCAGAATTGGGGATTGCACCGGGAACAGCATTTGAAGAGCTGCCGGAGAACTTTTTGTGTCCATTGTGTTCGGTTGGTAAGGAGTTTTTCAGTGAGGTAAGTGAATGATGGAGCAATGTAATAATTGCAGAGGAGTCCGGGAAATGTTGGAAGCCGGAAAGGATTATTATGAAATTCGGTTGGAGAGCATCGGGGGACTTGGAGCAAATTTGTGCGGAAAGCTGTTAGGCGAGCTTGGGCTGAAGTATTTGGATGTAAACAGTAGCAGCTTTTCAAGCTACGGCTCGGAGAAAACGGGTACACCGGTAAAGGGATTTATACGCTATTGTCGAAAAGAAAAGGAAATACGGGTACATTCGCCGATAATAGAACCGGATTTGCTGGTTGTTTTTCATGAGGCTCTTTTGGAGGATGAATCCGTGTGGAAGGGCTGCGGAGAAAAAACATCGGTTATTATCGCGTTGGAAGCGGGAGGAAAAACGCTTCCGGACAGACCCGGTATTTTTTATGGGCTGGACGTTCAAAGAATTGCAATGGAAAGCCATTCCAGAATCAATGTGGTTATGCTGGGAGCAATTATAAAAATAATGGGGATATCGGATTTAGAACCGGGAGAACGGATTGTTACGGATACATTAGGAAAAAAATATCCGGATGCCTTAAAGGCAAATCTGGAAGGCATGAAAAGAGGCTATGAGGAAGTAGAGCTGCTTGAAAAAAAGCATGTAGGACAGAACGGAAGGGAAGGCAGCAGGAGAAAACAGACAGAGCTTGGGTATGTCAATGCACCGATCGGAGGTATCAATCTTGATTTTGGCAACAGCATTTTGTCTGACTTATCGCCGTCCAGACAGGGCTATATTCCTATATTTATAAAAGAGAGGTGCATCAACTGCGGTTTGTGCCATTCTACTTGTCCGGATATGGTATTTCAATTTAAAAAGGGAGAATACAAGGGCAGAGAGATGATGGTGAATCAGGGCTTGGATTATTACCATTGCAAGGGATGTCTTCGTTGTGTGGAGGTGTGTCCGGTCAATGCACTGGTGAGAGGGTTAGAGGCCGAGCATCCGGATAAAGATTATTTTTTGCCGAATCAGGAGCTTTTACGGATGCCGGATAATTATGAAAAAGCCGGACCGGATGGTTATATTACATCCGAATCCTATTTGACAGAAAAACGCATGGAAGGAGGAGAGGTGTAATGGAAAAGCAGATCATGGAGTATGCTTCCGGTAATGAAATGGCTGCTATAGCCATAAAACAGATCGGATATGATTTGATGGGGTACTATCCCATCACTCCGTCTACGCAGATTGCCGAAAATCTGGATAAAATGCGTGCAGATGGGAAAACGGATATTGTAATGATTCCGGCAGAAGGAGAGCATAGTGCAGCGGGTATCTGTTATGGAGCAGCAGTAGCCGGAGGGCGAGTGGTAAATGCTACAAGTGCTAACGGACTTCTATATGCGATGGAACAATTTCCGGTACAGTCAGGAACACGTTATCCGATGGTTATGAATGTTGTGTGTCGAACCGTATCCGGTCCGCTGTCCATCAAAGGTGACCACAGTGATATTATGTATCTTTTGAATGCCGGATGGCCTATTTTATATGCAAGCACCGTACAACAGGTGTATGACTTTAATATCATTGCGTTGAAGCTTGCAGAACAGGTAAGACTTCCTGTAGTCGTGGCATATGACGGATTTTTTACAAGCCATCAGAAAGGACGATGCTTTCGATTTGCAGAGGACGAGACGGTCAAAGGGTATATCGGAAAAAAAGAAGAACCCTATCCGTTTTTGGATTTGGATCATCCGATTACCGTGGGCTCCTACATGAATGAGCCGGATTTGATTA
Organism: Lachnospiraceae bacterium; assembly: GCA_045577575.1. Classification (GTDB taxonomy): domain Bacteria; phylum Bacillota; class Clostridia; order Lachnospirales; family Lachnospiraceae; genus VSOB01. Next base: position 5,739 of record JAZNIP010000077.1, read on the forward strand.
ATAATCGGTATCAGCTGCATCTGGCGATGGAACAGGCGGATAAGGTATTGACGGAGCTGTTTGCATCCTATGGTGAACTTTCGGGAAGAATTTATGCAAAGGTAGAAGGAACGCATTGTGAAGATGCGGAAAGGATGCTGGTACTTTTGGGGTCTTCCTATGATACGACGATAGATGCAGTGGAGGAACTGCGGGCAGAGGGGAAAGCAGTTGGCGCTGCTACGCTGCATGTACTGCGTCCGTTTCCGGGGAAGGAACTGTTTGAACAAATCGGAAAGGCAGAGCATATACTGGTAGCGGACAGACAGGACAGTTATGGAGCAGGCGGCGGTAATTTGTCGCTTGAGGTTCGTGCGACCATGCAGAAATATGGCAGCAGTGCAAGAATTAAAAGCCTCGTTTACGGATTGGGAGGAAAGGATTTCTTTCAGAAGGATGCGGTAGCAATGCTGGAGCTTGCAGGCGACGATGCGAAACCGGATTTTTCGTATTATGGGGTGAATGCAGGAACGAATATGGACAAAGCGGAGGAGAAAATAGAGGCGGGAGTGACAAAAGAGGACGGCAGTGCGTTGTTTGCACCGATTACACGGGAACGCTGTGCTATCGGAGCGACAAAGGTTGAAGACGGCAAAGTCACAGGCGGTAATTTAAATGCCGTAGCGGCTATGCCGGGGCGAATAGCACCGGGGCACGGTGCCTGTCCGGGCTGTGGCATTTTGGTAAATCTTAATTTGCTGCTTCGGGGAATTGAGGACCCGGTTGTGTTTTTGTTTCAGACGGGCTGTGGAATGATTGTAACAACGGCATATCCGAAAACCTGTTTTAAAGTGCCGTATTTGCATAATTTGTTTCAGAACGGAGCGGCGACCTTGAGTGGTGTGGCAGAAATTTGCTACCGCAAGCAGCAAAAGGGAGAAATTCCACCGGGAGATATTATTTTTATCATGGTCAGCGGAGACGGCGGTATGGATATCGGTATGGGCTCTGCTATCGGTACGGCACTGCGCGGACATCGTCTGCTCATTTTCGAATATGATAATGGCGGATATATGAATACCGGATATCAGCTTTCTTATTCCACACCATTAGGGGCAAAAAGCTCTACTTCCCATGTGGGTAGTGAGCAGTATGGAAAAACATTTTTCCATAAAGATATGCCGCGTATTATGGCTGCTACAGGAATTCCTTATGTAGCTACAGTAGCAGAATCCAATCCTACGGATTTTATGAAGAAAGCAGCCAAAGCAGCGCATTATGCCAAAACGGAAGGAACCGCTTATGTAAAAGCCATTTCTGCCTGTCCTTTGAACTGGAACGACAAACCTGCTACTGAACGAAAAGTCATCGAGGCAGCAGTGAATTCCTGCTATTTCCCGTTGTATGAAATCGAGCATGGAATAACCAGATTATCCTATGATCCGGAGAAAGTAAACAAGAAAATCCCGGTGGTAGACTGGCTTTCTATGATG
>JAZNIP010000078.1:0-2508 GCA_045577575.1 Lachnospiraceae bacterium
AGAGGTATCATCCGTATCGGTGCAGAGGTTCGTGCCGGTGATATTCTGGTAGGTAAAGTAACTCCTAAGGGAGAAACTGAGCTGACAGCAGAGGAAAGACTCCTGCGTGCAATCTTTGGTGAGAAAGCTCGTGAAGTAAGGGATACTTCTTTGAAGGTGCCTCACGGTGAATACGGTATCGTTGTAGATGCAAAAGTATTTACACGAGAAAACGGCGATGAGCTTCCTCCAGGAGTAAATCAGGCAGTTCGTATTTATATCGCACAGAAGAGAAAGATTTCCGTTGGTGATAAGATGGCTGGTCGTCACGGTAACAAGGGTGTTGTTTCCCGTGTGCTTCCGGTAGAGGATATGCCTTATCTGCCAAACGGTCGTCCGCTGGATATCGTATTGAACCCGCTTGGTGTTCCTTCCCGTATGAACATCGGACAGGTGCTGGAAATCCACCTTTCTCTTGCAGCAAAGGCGCTTGGCTTTAATGTAGCAACACCGGTATTTGACGGTGCAAATGAAAATGATATTATGGACACTCTGGATTTGGCTAATGATTATGTCAACCTTGAGTGGGATGAATTTGAAAAGAAACATAAAGAAGAGCTTCTTCCTGAGGTTTTGGAATATTTATCTGAAAACAGAGAGCATAGAAAGCTGTGGAAGGGTGTGCCGATTTCCAGAGACGGTAAGGTGAGACTGCGTGACGGTCGTACCGGTGAATATTTTGACAGTCCCGTAACGATTGGACACATGCACTATCTGAAGCTGCATCATCTGGTTGATGATAAGATTCATGCACGTTCTACCGGACCATATGCACTGGTAACTCAGCAGCCGTTAGGTGGTAAAGCACAGTTCGGTGGACAGCGTTTCGGTGAAATGGAAGTTTGGGCACTGGAAGCATACGGTGCTGCTTATACACTGCAGGAAATCTTAACCGTAAAATCCGATGACGTTGTGGGACGTGTGAAGACTTACGAAGCAATCATTAAGGGTGACAATATACCGGCACCCGGCATTCCGGAATCCTTCAAGGTACTGTTGAAAGAGCTGCAGTCACTCGGTCTGGATGTAAAGGTACTTCGTGAAGATCAGACAGAAGTAGAAATCATGGAAAATATTGATTATGGTGAAAGTGATTATCGCTATGAGATGGAAGGCGATGCTGCAAACTATAATTGTGAGGAGGAATCTCTCGGTGCCATGGGATATCAGAAACAGGAGTTTGATGAAGACGGAGAACTGATAAGCGCAGAGGACGAAGAAATCTTTGAAGAAGGTTTTGAGGAATTTGAAGATTCTCTGGATGAATAATAAATTTGGAAGGAGTGCCATAAATGTCAGAAACAACAAATGAAATGTATCAGCCAATGACATTTGATGCAATCAAGATTGGTTTAGCATCACCTGAAAAGATTCTGGAGTGGTCGCGTGGTGAGGTACTTAAGCCGGAAACCATCAACTACAGAACCTTAAAACCGGAAAAAGACGGTTTGTATTGTGAGAAAATCTTTGGACCAAGCAAGGATTGGGAATGTCATTGTGGTAAATATAAGAAAATCAGATATAAAGGCGTTATCTGCGACCGTTGTGGTGTAGAGGTTACGAAATCCAATGTTCGTAGAGAGCGTATGGGTCATATTGAGCTGGCAGCTCCGGTATCCCATATCTGGTATTTCAAGGGAATTCCGAGCCGTATGGGTCTGATTCTGGATTTGTCTCCGAGAGTATTGGAAAAGGTACTTTACTTTGCATCCTATATTGTATTGGATGCAGGGGAGACCGATTTGCAGCCGAAGCAGGTGCTGTCTGAGAAAGAATATCAGGATGCAAGAGAAACATGGGGTAACAGATTCCGTGTCGGCATGGGTGCAGAAGCAATCAAAGAGCTGCTGCAGGCAATTGATTTGGAAGCAGATGCAGTGGAATTAAAAACTGCATTAAAGGATGCAACCGGTCAGAAACGTGCCAGAATTGTAAAGAGACTGGAAGTTGTAGAAGCATTCCGTGAGTCCGGTAACAGACCGGAGTGGATGATTATGGATGCGATTCCGGTTATTCCGCCGGATTTACGCCCTATGGTTCAGTTAGACGGTGGACGTTTTGCAACATCCGATTTAAATGATTTATATAGAAGAATCATCAATAGAAATAACCGTCTCAAGAGACTGCTTGAGTTGGGAGCACCTGACATTATTGTCAGAAATGAAAAGAGAATGCTGCAGGAAGCAGTAGATGCTCTGATTGATAACGGCAGAAGAGGCAGACCGGTTACCGGTCCGGGAAACAGAGCACTGAAATCTCTGTCTGATATGTTAAAGGGTAAATCCGGACGTTTCCGTCAGAACCTGTTAGGTAAGCGTGTAGACTACCCCGGACGTTCCGTTATCGTCGTAGGACCGGAATTGAAGATTTATCAGTGCGGTCTTCCAAAGGAAATGGCAATTGAGCTGTTCAAGCCTTTCGTTATGAAGGAGCTTGTTGCAAAGGGAATTTCCCAGAATATTAAAAATG
>JAZNIP010000079.1:0-9117 GCA_045577575.1 Lachnospiraceae bacterium
ATGGCTACGATCCGACTTCCCATTTTCTGGCATTATCCTACTATGGAGGAGCTACGGATGGCTGTTTTTGAATATGCCTGTGAACAGTTTGAGCAACAGGTCTTAACCGATGCAGGTGAGCCGGACTTTTTGAAAAAAAGCTATCTGAAGGTTATCGGGTTGGCTCGCAATGAAACAAATCTTTTTCGATTAATTTATATGTCAAAATACTGTCAAAATCAGGATTTGTATTCTGTCCGTATGAGCTATCAAAGTAATCAGCTCATCTATCAGGAAATCAAACAACGCTTTCCCCTCTCGGATGAAGCATGCAGGGATATCCTCATTCGAATGAGTATTTTTATTCAGGGAATCGCATCCTTTATTGCCACCTCAAATATTTCTCTTTCGGATGAAGCTGTTATTCAAATGACAGAGAAAACACTTATTGATTTTGTACAGGGATATAAGGGGACTGAGTCATAATGAAAACAATTTTTATCACCGGAAGCTCATCCGGCATCGGGAAAGAAACAGCAAAGCTTTTTGCACAAAACGGCTGGCAAGTAATTGTCACTATGGGACATCCGGAAAAGGAAACAGATCTTACTGCTTTTCCAAATATACATCTGCTTCCCTGCGATGTAAACGATACTGCAAGCATTCAATATGCTGTTTCACAAGGTATCCGGCATTTTGGAAAAATTGATGTGCTTTTAAACAATGCAGGCTTTTATACAATCGGTGCTTTTGAAGCAGCAACCAATGTTCAAATAGAACAGCAACTACGGACAACTCTATTAGGGTCTATTCTGACAACCAAAGAAATCCTGCCTCATTTTCGAGAAAACAAAGCAGGTCTGATTGTCAATGTTTCTTCTATTGCAGGACAAATTTCTATCCCTTTGCAAACCTTGTATCATGCCTCCAAATGGGGCATTGAAGGGTTTTCGGAATCTCTCCAATATGAGCTTGCACCATTTGGAATCGATGTAAAAATCATTCAGCCGGGTGTTATTAACACAAATTTTTACCGCAACTCCAAAACAGTAACCGACTGCCACTTACTGCCCGAATATCAGCAATATACTGATACCGTTGTCAGTAAACTGATTGCCAATGGACAAAACGGCTCCTCTGCAGTTCAAGTGGCACAAACAATTTACAAAGCAGCAACCGACGGAAAGAAAAAGCTCCGCTATCGCTGTGGAGCTTCCAAAAATATGCCTCTATTGCGACGCTTTTTACCACTGAACATTTATATGAAATGTATCAAAACCCACTTTTCATAAAGCTTTTCAATCAACGATGCATTGTCTCTCTCATTGAGGCAATGCATTGGCAATACAAATTACCGGAAACGATACCCCTGTTGCGGCATTTCCCAAATACCCCAGTTCGCTGTTGCCAATGAAAATCTGATCCACAATATTGTAAAGTGCACTGATTAGAAGTCCCATTACACACGGAACGGAAAATTTTAATATAAGCTTTGAAATTTTTTCTTCCCCTAATATTCTGTTCTCCTGATTCATGTTTCTTTTTATCTCCTTCTGATATTTTGATAAATAAAAAAACTACCGTAATAGTTTTTCTATTCTGCCTTTTAAAAGACTTATAGCCAAACTATTACGGTAGTTTGTAGAAACATTCACCCTATTGCGAATTTATATAAGCATCTAAAAATCTTACCAGATTATATCACAAGATTTTTTATCAGACAAGCCATTTATCATCAAACTTTTCTGACAAGAAACCGAATCGGCACATGTATCACGCAGGCGGTTGCAACGGTTGCTGTCAAAACTGCATATACAATCCCTGCTGAGCTTGTAATTCCACCAACTCCCGCATAACCAAACATCATCAAATACAGATTATGTATCAGATAAATTTCCAAAGAAATTTTTCCAAGAAAATCCATCACAGCATTTTTACACTGCACCTTCATCATAATCAATAAAATCACACCTTCTGCAAAAAAAGTCATTCCGAACTGGCAGGCAAAAGTCTGTAGCTTTATCAAAAACACCTGTCCCAATGACAGTGACGGGTCAAATTCGCAATAATAATTTCCCTCATTCACCATCTGCATCGTCGGATAAAACAGACCAATCGCTGCCAGTAAAGCGATTACAAGCAATATGGCATAATGCTTCTTTACAAAATCAATGACTCCTGCCTCATATTCTGCAAGCAGCATACCGGCGAGAAACATATAGGTTGTATTAAACCACCATTCTCCCTGCAGCCACATATCACTTGCACATTCCGGTCCGTGTCCACTCAGCATAGAAGCCACTATTAATGCTGTAATCACGATTCCCATAAGTGCAATGCCGACCTTTGTATTTTTCACCAGACGGAAAATAACAAAGAAGGACAGATTTAAAAATGCAATTTCAACAATGTACCACATATGCGTATTAATCAGACACCAACCACTTAAATAAGCAACCACTTCCATTGTACTCATTGGCAGCTGCATTATCAATGCAAAGCCAACAAATATAACAATACAAAAATAGAAAGGAACCAGTATCCCTGACAGTCGTTTTCTCAAAAAGCCGTCCATATAATTTTCTTTTTGATTCCTGCTATGAATTAAACCATATCCCGAAAAGAAAAAGAACATCCCTACAAATATAACACCAACCTGTTCCAATGCAACAAGTGGTCCTTTTTCCAACTCAAGATTTCCTAACACCTGTGACAAATGATGCAATACAATCAAAACGGCAAATACTCCAAGCAATGCTTTCGATACGGGAAGCGATAAAAAATCCTCCTGCCATTCTCCCCTTTTTGCAATGCGGATACGCCATAGGCAGATACCTGCCATCATCATACATAATACCCATAATAAAATTTGATCCATGCGTCCTCCTTTGGCAGCTCCCCGGCTACCTGATTTCTAATATAAACCTTTTTAATCGGTAAAGAAGTACGGCTGCAACAAAAGTACACACAAAAGTAATACATAAATAACAGAAAATGCCATACCTGATTGCTGTCTGCAAAAACAGTTCCAAAAACACCCCATTCACAAGAATAATTTCCAATGAAAACTTTCCAAGAAATTCCAACAGGTCATTTGTTACCCGTACTTTTTGCAAAATCAGCCATAACAGCAGAACGAATGCAATTACAGAAGGCATCTGCACACTATAAGTAAACAGTCTATCCATCAAACTCCCCGTCCAATATCCATACATTTCTAATATCTGCTTACTTATCATGATTAGTATCATTGTCAGCAGCCCTGTACCAATCAGCATTCCACTATAATGTTTCTTTGCAAACATTTCTATTTGTTCACGATAGCACGCAACCAGCATACCAATGATTAGCAATGGTGTGGTATTATACCACCATTCTCCCCAGAACCAGTTAAAAGCCTCACCCGGTACATAATGAAGCATTCCTATAACCGTCAGTCCTGCAATTACCAATGCCATATACACGATTCCTACCTGTTCCTTTTTCGCATATGTAAAAATCACATAAAACGCAAGGTATAACAGCATAATTTCTACCGCAAACCACATTTGTGTATTTAGCAGCAATACTCCAAAGAACGTTGCCAACAGCTCATGTATCGGAAAACGTGCTCCCGCCAATAGCTCTGCAAATAAATACAGATAATTACAGATAAAAAACGGAACCAGCACAATCAATACACGTTTTTTCAGAAAGCCTTTCAAATAGCTCTCCTTTGTTTTGAGACTGGTGATTAGTCCATAGCCGGAGCAGAAAAAGAAAAATCCGATTACATATACGCCGATTCCCTGAAAAATTTTCAATTCCCGTACTTCTATCCCTCTTGCATGCAAAAAAACATATACATGGTGTACAATTGCCAGTAACGCAAAATATCCCTGTATTCCTTTGCTAACCTCACGCGAAAAGCCATTTTCCAGGAAACTCCCTTTCGGAGCAATTGACATTTGCCAAAATAGAATAAAAGCAAACGAGATCATAAGTGTCACGCTCACGATGTCCATATTAAGGTACCTCCTCACATACATGTTCTATTCCGAGATCTTTCAGCAACTGCTCCAACGCTTTTTGCGGGTCTGCAAAAGCAATATTTCCCTGCTCATCCACAGTCGTAATATATGCCTCTGCATCCGCAGAAAGCCGCGGTATTTCTTTTCCATATCCGGCATTAAGAATATTTAACAGCATCGATACAAGCAGCATCACCAATAGCACAATTGACAAAATGATAGCTTTGCTACGGATATGCTTCCGATTGATTTCTCCATCCGAAATAGAAATGGACTGTTGTACGACCTCTTGTACGTCTTCCATGTTCATCGTTATGTTATTACTGATTCGTTCGCCTTCCAAAAGCTCCAAAATCGACACTCCCAGCATTTGTGACAGTGGCTCCAGCAAAGATATATCCGGGTAACTCATACCACGCTCCCATTTCGATACAGCTTTATCCGTAATATGTAACAGCTCTGCCAAATCCTTCTGCGTCATTTTTTTCTCTTTTCGAATCCGGGCTATAAAGGCTCCCATCTTCTCTTTTTCCATTGGTACGTCCTTTCGAGTGTCAGTATAAATTACTGTACACAAAATACCTACCGACTCGTAGTAGAATCGCTGAATTTCAGCCTAATTTTCACTCTACCGCCAGTTTAATCACGTCTCATCCGTCCGATGCATTCGTTTTCACATCGTTTCATTACTATAGCACAGTTTTCTCCCTTTGGCCAATGAATGATATTCATTCATTGGCCAGACATTCCATTAGTATAAAGTAAATATCTGTACTATAATAATTTTGTAATCTATCAAAAAAACGAAGGAGGTTCAAAGTATTATGTTAAAAAACAAAATTCGTAAAATCCTCGCTTTGGCATTGGCAGGAGTTATGATTATCGGAATGGAAATTCCTGCTCAAGCAGCAACCGTGTGGACCGGTGGCGTTGACACTTCCTGGTATACAGGAAATAAGAATTCTTACGATATTTCAACACCAGAGCAGTTGGCTGGATTTGCAAAGCTTGTGAGAGATGCAGCACACGAGGATCGTTTCCGTGGTGTGACGATTAATTTGACGGACGATATTATTCTGAATGATACTTCGTCAATAGCGACATGGAGTAAAAAAGCCCCTGCCAATGTATGGGATCCAATTGGAAGAATTGGCAGTCCTGTTATGGGCTATTGCCCTTTTGCAGGATGTTTCAACGGAAATGGTCATACAATTAGCGGAATGTATGTAAATACGGATCGTGAAAGTGGACTGTTCTGTTATACCAGTGGTGCGGTTATTAAGAATGTTAATATCGCAGACAGTGTTGTAATCAACAACAAGGAGAACGCAAGCGGAAGCCTTGTCGGCGTTGCGGAAAGTACTTATTTTGATAACTGTAGTGCAACGAACATCCAAGTAATTGGTTCTCGTGAGGTTGGTGGACTGGTAGGAAAATCCTATAAGGTAAATTCACTGATTCCGTTTATGCAGGTTGCAATGATGGGATTTGGTGTTGTCGTAAATCCGATGGTATTTGGAAGCGTTCCACAGGAAACTGCAAAAGGAACATATTTCAATAACTGCCGTGTGAATGTTGCTTATCTTAAAAGTGCAGCGGAATGGTACTCCCCGGCGGTTGGCGGAATTATTGGACATTACTATACAGATGGCGGTCTTGCAAATTGTGCAACAAATGCAGTAACGGCGCATTCTGTTGACAAAATAAAATACAGCACAGTGCACACAGGTCCATGTGGCGCAATTGTCGGTAAGATTGAATGGGACGGATATGGAATCAAAGATGTTGCAATTAGTGGCTGTGTAACGAATGCTTTTCAGAGAACTGATACGGGCACCGCAAGAAGCGATGCTGATAAAGTTCCCAGTCTCTAAGCATATAGAAATCCGTGAATAATCGGTGCCTGCTTGTGTGACAGGCCTTTTCCTATAAAGCAAAAGAGGAGCCATTGCTCCGGCAGATTCATTCATCTGCCTTTGCAACGACTCTTTCCTCATCTTCCTACTGCTCCTCACCAAACTCTGCAATATATGCCGCCAGCAGCTTCTGTGGCCAGTCAGAAACCGGCTCTAATTTTCCGGTAAAGAAACGCAGTGTCTTTGGCTCATGTACAAAGCGAAGTCCTCCGATTAATTCTCTGTGGTCATACAGCCATTTTACACGATCAATTACATATTCTGTCTGAGACAGAGTAAATACACGACGCGGGAATGCAAGACGTACCATTTCTACCGATGCGATATGCTCCGTTCCGTCAGCGTTGCGTTCCTCAGAAAGCGTACCTCTTTCCATACCACGAATACCGCCACACAAATACAAAGCTGCTACAAGAGAGCCTGCCGGATACTGCTCGGACGGAATGTGGTCAACAACCTTTCTCGCATCAATGTGCGCACCCAGTCCGCCTCCCGGTGTAATCATCGGCACACCGTATTTATCCAGTTCCTTTACACAGTGGTCGATAAACTGCGGTCCCTGAGAAATAATGTCAAAGTCCATTGTTTCCTCAAAACCGATAATCATTGCTTCCATCTCCTTTACGGACATACCGCCGTAGGTTAAGAAGCCTTCAAACATGGTGATATAATCTTCCATTTCATGGAACAGCTTTTCTTCACGAACAAGAATTCCGCCACCACGGCCAAAACCAAATTTACGTCCTGAGAAATAAATCACATCAAACAAATCGGCAATCATTCTTGTGATTTCAGCAATGGACTTGTCCTTCATGGATTCTTCACGAACCTTAATAAAATACAAATTGTCCTGAAGCAGGGAAGCATCTAACACCGTCAGAATACCATGCTCTTTTGCAAGGTCTGTAGCTTCCTTCATATTTTCATAAGAAATCGGCTGTCCGCCAATCAGGTTGGTACCTGCTTCCAGTCTCATATAAGCAATGTTGTCTGCACCTTCTTTTGCAATGCAGGCTTTTACTTTATCCAAGTCGATATTTCCTTTAAACGGAAGTGTGCTCGGAGAAACGAGTCCTTCATCCTTTACAAGTTCTTCTACATGACCTCCAAGACGGGTTACATGTGCTTTGGAAGTCGTAAAATGATAGTTCATAATAACGCAGTTGCCCGGTTTTACAAAATGCTGTGCAATGATATGCTCACAGGCACGACCCTGATGAGCCGGAAGCAGATACTTGATACCGAAAATTTCTTCCAGCTTATCTCTCATGCGATAAAATGTTTCGCTTCCTGCATAAGCATCGTCTGCACGAAGCATCGCAGACTGCATATTGTCGCTCATGGCATTGACACCGGAATCGGTCAGCATATCCATGAATATATCCCCATTATGAAGCATGAATGTGTTAAATCCAGCCTCTTCCATTTTCTGTAATCTCTCTTTTGCCGGAAGCAGATTCAGCTTCTGCACAATCTTTACCTTGTGCATTTCCATCGGAAGTGCTTCTCTCGAATAAAATTTTATCTCTGGCATTGTAATACCCTCCCAAAATAATTGTCATTTTCTGTTATAAAGTATATAATAAAAACCAGAATCAAGAAAATTGATGTTTTAGATAAGTGCAATCGATTTTTTCAATCGATATATTTTTTCTTTATGTTGCGAGGGCATTATTTATGGAAATTCGAAACCTGATTACTTTTATTCATGTCGCAGAGTTAAACAGCTTTACGAAAGCTGCACAGTTGTTGGGATATTCCCAATCTACTGTTTCATTTCAAATCAAGCAATTGGAAGCCGAATTGGACTGCATGCTGTTTGAACGCATCAATCACACCATCAGTCTGACGGAAAAAGGGAATCAGCTTTTTACCTATGCACAGCAAATTAATCATCTGACCGATGAATTTAAGCAAAATATGAAAGGCTCTAAGGAGCTGTCCGGTCATGTCCATATCGTCACACCGGATTCCATCTGCGAAATGATGATGACCAAAAACTATGCCGATTTTTATCAGCATTATCCCAAAATCTCCCTGAAATTTTCCACTGCAGACACGGATGACATGTTTCGCATTCTGAATCATAACGAAGCAGATGTCATTTTTACCTTAGACAGCCATATCTATCAGCAGGAGTATATCATTGCAAAAGAAGAGCGGGTAGACACCCATTTCGTCACCGGCTCCTCTTCCCCTCTTGCCGGGCGGAAAAAGCTTTCCATACATGATATTATCCATCAACCATTCATTTTAACAGAAAAAAGAATGGGCTACCGGAGAGTTTTTGATGAAACTCTGGCAAAAATGTCTCTGGAAATTCACCCTGTTCTGGAAATCGGCAGAACCGACCTTATTACCGATTCTCTGGAAAAAGGAGTCGGCATTTCCTTTCTGCCGGATTTTGTTACCGAGAAAAAGGTGATGGAGAGAAAGCTCGTATATCTGGATGTTACCGATTTTAAGATTGACATTTGGAAACAGCTTATTTATCATCGCAACAAATGGATTTCAAGACATCTGGATGCATTTCTGAAATACGTTATGATAAAGGAATTCAGCAAATAATCATCCACACAAGATAAAAGGAGGCTCTATGTCAACCATTATAGAAATTACAGATTTTACTGCACCGGAGCTCGATATTTATGCAAGACTTTCCGAGGGACAGCTCCTCAATCGCCATGAACCGGAAAAGGGTATCTTTATTGCAGAAAGCCCAAAGGTCATTGAACGTGCTCTGACTGCCGGCTATCAGCCGATTTCCTTTCTCATGGAAAAAAAGCATATTACCGGAGAAGCAAAGGATATCCTTTCCCAATGCGATAGTATCCCCGTCTATACCGCAGAGTTTGATGTACTAACCAGGCTGACAGGCTTTGCACTGACACGCGGCATGCTTTGTGCCATGCATCGTCCTGCTCTTCCCACACCATCTGACGTATGCGCAGGAGCACGCCGGATTGTCATACTGGAAAATATTATGAATCCCACCAATATAGGTGCCATCTTCCGCAGCGCAGCAGCACTCGGCATGGACGCAGTACTGCTGACTCCCGATTGCAGCAATCCGCTCTACCGCCGTGCCATCCGCGTAAGCATGGGAACTGTATTTCAAATTCCGTGGACCTTTCTCGAAAAGGAACCCGGCTTAATCCCGACGCTTCACACGCTCGGCTTCAAAACTGCAGCTATGGCATTAACTGATAATT
>JAZNIP010000080.1:0-4027 GCA_045577575.1 Lachnospiraceae bacterium
CATAAAGATATGCCAAAGATTATGGCGGCAACAGGAATTCCTTACGTCGCTACCGCAGCGGAGTCCAACCCGGCAGATTTTATCAGGAAGGCAGCAAAGGCAGCTTTTTATGCTAAGACAACGGGGACGGCATATATAAAAGCGATTTCTGCCTGTCCGTTGAATTGGAATGATAAGCCGGCTACGGAGCGTAAGGTAATTGAGGCTGCGGTAAATTGCTGCTATTTTCCGTTGTATGAGGTGGAGAGGGGAGTAACAAAGCTTTCCTATGACCCGGAAAAAAATGGGAAAAAGATTCCGGTGTCAGACTGGCTTTCCATGATGGGACGAACAAAGCATTTACGAAAAGAGAAGTATCAGGAAATCGTAGAGCGGCTTCAGACAGAAACCGATGCGAGATTTGCAGAGCTGAAAAGACAGGCAGAGAGATAGCTGCATATACAAAAAGGCAGATTGCTTTAAGGGAAGCGGTCTGCCCTTTGTCATATTTTTTTCAATAAATACTTGTGTGTTGTCTGTAAATAGGATAAACTAAACATAATGGGAAAATGGTACTTGGTGATAATATGGATATTAGAGAACAGATTATGAATTATGTTCCATACAATGAGCAGGAGCAGAGAGATAAAGAAGAATTGTTTCGTGCGCTGTTGATGGAAAACGTTTTTTTTAGAGAAAATAAGATGGCTCACATGACAGCATCGGCATGGGTGGTTAACCGTGACCGAGATAAGATATTGATGGTTTATCATAATATTTATGATTCGTGGTCATGGCTCGGCGGGCATGCGGACGGAGAGCGTGATTTGCTTTCGGTTGCTGTTCGGGAAGTACAGGAAGAAAGTGGGATTCAGAAGGTAAAAGTACTGAAAGAGGACATTTTTTCGTTAGAGATATTGACTGTGGACGGGCATGAGAAGCGGGGGCAGTATGTGCCGTCTCATTTGCATCTGAATGTTACCTATCTGTTGGAAGCGGCAGAGGATGAGGGACTGCAAATCAAGCCGGATGAAAACAAAGGTGTGGCGTGGTTTTCGGTGGAGGAAGCAATTGAGCGGTCAACAGAGCCGTGGTTTCAGGAACGGATATACAAAAAGCTCAACCAAAAGCTTGAAAAGTGGGTGAAGGAGAATGAGTCCTTATAATTTTGAAAAGACCTATGATAAATGGCGAAACCTGGTCACACGAGCCAATCTGTATATTGCGATACTCAGTGTTTCAGCTGGAATCATAGAGTATTATATTTTGAGGAACAATGGTTTATTTACAGATATAAAAGCATATTACATATTCCGATATATTGCAGCACCGGTTGTTTTTCACGTTCTTGTTATCGGAGGCGGGTATATGCTGTTGAAGAAGCAGTCATATGTGGACAGGCATGGTGACTATATTCCGATGATTCAGCTTGTTTTGCTTTGCGCGGGAAACTCGATTACCAATTATGAGTATCCGATTGTATCAGCGAGCCTTTGTTTTCCGGTTTTCGTCAGCATTGTTTTTGATAATCTTACGTTGACGAGAGATATATGGCTACTCTGTTATGTGGGGCTTGGTGCACTTTATGCGCAAAGAAGGTTTGCTGAGTTTTTTCGCGGCGTGGAATCTCCGGAGCTTGCGATGGAGATTTTTGCTACAAGCTCACTGCTTTTAGCGGCATATATTACGGGCAGAATATTGGCAAAATTTCAGGCAGAAAAAAAACAGATTATGGAATCCATGCATCAGCATGAGCTGAAGCTGAGAGAGGAATTAAACAAATGTCCGAAAACGGGACTTCTTAATTCCTCTGCCTTTCAGAATAAGCTGTATCGTGAGACGGAGAAAAGTCGTTTTACCGGATGGCCGTTGATGCTTGTGGTTATTGACATGGACGGTTTTAAAAATGTCAATGATAATTACGGACACGCAAAGGGAGACAAGGTGCTTATATTGATGGCGGAAACCATTAAGAAGCATTTCCATGCAGATGAGTTCCCGTCCCGCTTTGGCGGAGAGGAATTTACGATTATGATTCGAAAAGGAAGCATTGTGGACGTAAAATCCAGAATTGAGACAATGAATCGTGATTTTCAGTCGCAGCTTTTTACTTATATTGATGAACCGTTGACGATTAGTGTCGGAATTGCAGAGTGGAAAGCTGGCATGACAGACGACCAGATGTTTGACTGCGCGGATAAAGCATTGTACCGTGCGAAGAACATGGGAAGGAACAGAATTGTCGTTTGGAGCGATGCTTATGAAAAAATATAGCAGTTTCATATGGACAAAATGAGAGAAAAAGTTTACAATAGGCATTGAAGTTTTAAGAAATTTAAAAAATTTTACCATGTCGAAAGGAAGGTACGAAAAATGGCATTAGTAACAACGACAGAAATGTTTAAAAAAGCTTACGAAGGACAGTATGCTATCGGAGCTTTTAATGTAAACAACATGGAAATCGTACAGGGTATCACAGAAGCAGCAGGAGAATTAAAATCCCCAATCATTCTTCAGGTTTCTGCAGGAGCTAGAAAGTATGCACAGCACGAATACCTTGTTAAATTAGTAGAGGCAGCTTTGGCGGTAAATGATATTCCGATTGCTCTTCATCTTGATCACGGTGCAGATTTCGAAATCTGCAAATCCTGTATCGATGGTGGATTCACATCCGTTATGATTGATGCTTCTCATCATTCTTTTGAAGATAACATCGCTATTACAAAGAAAGTAGTAGAGTATGCTCATGACAAAGGTGTTGTAGTAGAAGCTGAATTAGGAAAACTTGCAGGTGTAGAAGATGACGTTAAGGTTGCTGATGCAGATGCACAGTATACACAGCCTGATGAAGTAGAAGAGTTCGTTAGCCGTACAGGTGTTGACTCCTTAGCTATCGCTATCGGAACAAGCCACGGTGCATTTAAATTCAAACCGGGTCAGAAGCCACAGCTTCGTTTTGATATTCTTGATGAAATTACAAAACGTATTCCGAACTTCCCAATCGTTCTTCACGGTGCATCTTCCGTTTCTCAGGAATATGTAAAGATTATTCAGGCTAACGGCGGTAACCTTGCAGATGCTATCGGTATTCCGGAAGAAATGTTACGTCAGGCAGCTCGTTCTGCAGTATGTAAGATTAACATCGACTCTGACCTTCGTCTTGCTATGACAGCAGGTATCAGAGAGGTTATGTGGAATGACCCTGCTAAATTTGACCCGAGAGAATATCTCAAAGTTGGTCGTCAGTATGTAAAAGACGTTGTTGCTCACAAGATTACTGAAGTACTTGGAAGTAACGGAAAAGCTTAATTTAAGCGATTACAGAGATTATAAAAGCTAAAAAGAGTCCGCTTGCGGACTCTTTTTTAGCTTTTATATGATTTCATTTAAGATGCCGGCATTGTCCAGAAACTGTGAAAAGCTCTTGTCCCATAGCTTTTCCGGCGTTTTGTCCGGCAGAAAGTCAGAGAAGGATATACCGGTGGTACAGCTCATACCATTGGCATTATAACGGATTGTAACAATCAGTGCATCAATAAAACCGTTGGGAACCGTAATGCCCGCATCAGAAAAAAGCTTTTGCATAGTTTCCGGCTTCAGACGCAAAATATATTTCATAGAGACAGGAGTTTTCCTTCCCTTAATCAGGGAAAAACAGATTGGACGAATCTCAGACCAACAGGAAAACTTGTAGGGGCAAAGCGTGGAATCTTCCCATTCCTCGGAGGTATAAAATTCTTTTTCTATATGCCCGTCAATGGTAAAGGTATTATAGGTAGTGATAACTGCCTGCTCTAATAAAAACATATCGAAGCAATCGCTTGTTAATAGCTTGCTCATAAAATTTTTCAGTTCGGTAATTTTACAGGAAATCATAAAATGGTACTCCTTTCCAATATAGTATATGACAAAATTGATTATTAGGAAATAGGGGAAATTGCTTTACATAGGAGATACTACATGCTAATATAATGTAGTAATCAAAACTATATGAAGCGATTTGCGATTCTAAAACGAAACGTTTGTATATATGGTTATGACGGAGGAA